>JBARRO010000047.1:0-31113 GCA_049644265.1 Bacteroidota bacterium | reverse complement strand
AACAATCTACAAAGCAGATATCCTAGAATAACTGTCTACTTTTATCTGTCACCCAACCCCTACCACCTACAACAACTCCTTCAATCTCTCATATCCTGCTTTACTGACCGGCAACTGAGTCCCGTCTTTCAGAATTGCGACACGGCTGTCCTTGGCGTACGGCTCAAGCCGCGCAAGGCGTTCAAGGTTCAGAATAAACGACCGATGAATGCGGACGAAGCGGGAAGGCTCCAGCGAGTGCTCCAGGTCGGCGAGACGCTGATGTTTGAGGTGGTTCTTTCCCTCCGACCTGAGTGAAACATAGTCGTCCTGGGCCTCAATGTAGTCGATTTTGTCAGCCGGGATAACAATGACATTCGATCCTTCACGGATGAGGATGCGCTCCAATCCTCTCTTTTCCGGACGGGCGGTGTCCACGAGATCCGCAACAGGAAGTTTCACGTTCTTTGAAATGCGCTCTTTGGCCCGCACAAATGCTTCTTCAAATCGCTCTCTGGTAAAGGGCTTCAGGAGGTAGTCGACGGCATGGACTTCAAACGCTTTGAGCGCATACTGATCGTAGGCGGTGACGAAGATGATTGCGGGAACCTCCTCCAGGAGCTCGAGCACTTCGAAGCCATCGAGTTTCGGCATCTGGATGTCGAGGAAGATAAGGTCCGGCTTGAGCTCCGTAATCGCTTTGACCGCTTCAAAGCCGTTGGAACATTCGGCTAGAAGCTCGACATCCGTCCTGCCCACAAGATGCTCGCGGAGAAGTTGTCGTGCAAGCTCTTCGTCGTCGACCAGGAGTGCGCGAATGACTCTGGCGGGGTGGGGTTTACCTGACATTCAGACCCGGGATGGTTGTCGTGAGACTGGGAGAGAAAGGTCAACCCGGAAGGAGGTGTCCGTTTGGACGATCTCAAGCCGGGCGTCGTTTTCGAACATTCTCCGGAGCCGTTTCCGGACGTTTTCCAGACCAAGCCGGTTTCCGCTGCGGTTGGGCTTTCCGGGGTCGACGGGGTTGACGATCGAGAGATGCAGGTTCGCCCCGTTCCGTTCGGCACGAATCCGAATCTCGCCTCCCTCGAGAAGATGGGCAATCCCGTGATTGACGGCATTTTCGCAAAGCGGTTGCAGAAGCAACGGAGGGATCGGCACACCAAGGGTGTTGGGATCGATTTCCTTCTTTAATCGAAGCCGGCTACCGAACCGCACCTGTTCAATGGACAAGTAGTACGAGGCAAGTGAAATCTCTTCTTCAAGAGTCACAAATTCCTTTACGCCGAGTCGAAGACTGTCCCGGAGAAACTCTGCAAGCATATTGCACATGGTCCGGGCAGCAGCAGGGTTCTGGGTTGTCAGCGCGCTGACGGAGTTGAGACTGTTGAAGAGAAAATGGGGATTGATCTGTGCTCTCAATGCACGCAGCTCGGCATCCTGAGCCAGTACGCGAAGCTCCAGGGTCCTGCGCTCGGCCTCGCGTGAGATTTCAAATGCGGCGAGAAGATAGTGGACCGTGCCGGCGAGGAGGAACAGGAACATTCCGATGCTGAAGACAAGTCGCTTCTGGACTGAGAACAATTCCTCTATCCCGCGGAACTGCAGGGTTTCTGAGAGAACGAAGACGATTCCCTTACCAAGGAGGAGCCAGAGAGAGCTGGAGATCGCCGAGGTGATGAGGAAGAGAACGGCGATTCGTGAAAACGATGTGCTTTGAAGCGGAAACGCCCTGCAGAGATACCAGGAAGAAAGGCTCATGAACGAATACACCAGAGTCATGGGGATCGTAAACGCGAGAGCTTGTCCCCACGGTGCGCTGCCCGAGTCTCCCATAAGGAGCCCGAGCAGCACGCCTGCGATCAACCAGAGCGCGACATAGAGAAGGAGTTTCTGCTTGTCGGCGAGAATCGGATGCATTAATTGGAGATTTCAGTACCGCCCATGATGACGTGGCCCGTCACGATCAATCGTTTTCCCGGTCCGCCTTTGGGTGGATGCGTCTTGTCTTCGATGCCGCCCATGATGGGAATGCCCTCGATGGAGACACTCCAGTCCTCCGGGATCTTCAATGACACTCCGCCCCAGAACGCAAAGACATCGAGCCGGGCTTCGCCGCTCTTGATGTCGGCCTGGCGCAGGTCGATTTCGATCCCGCCCATGATTGCCGTCAGCTCTCCGCCGCGGAAATCCTGAGAGTTGTTTGTGCGCTCAAACCCTCCCATGAACGCGAACAGCTTGAGGAACGAATCGCTGTCTGTCCCCTGGTTGCCTGAAAGCACGGCAGCGGGAGCGCTCATCCGTCGACTCGTATTCCAGATCATCATGCCGCCGATAAAGACCAGGATGAGCGGCCAGTAGTCCCAAATGTTCAGGGAGAGCACATGCATTCGGTTGAGCAGCATAACGCCGCCGACAACCGAAAGGATCGATCCCCAGAACAATTCTCCCGAGGACCGATGGAAGAATACTTTCGCAAGGCCTATGAGCAACAGGAGCGCCGGCCAATAACGAAGGTACTCTCTTGCCTCGACGATTTCAAGGTTGTCGAGCGTGAAAATCACTCCGACGAAGATGATAATCAGCCCGATGACGAGCTGAGGAGAAATGCGGAATGGCGACTGTTTGGTTTCCATGAGAACCTCCCTATTCGACGTTCAAACGAGCTTGCGTTGCGGCGGATTTCCAGACCATTCCCAAGCCCCATCCCACAATGAGCAGGGGCCACGAAGTATGAAAACTCAAACCGAACATATGATAGATCGACACGAAAAACCAGCCCCCGATGAACATCAGCCATACGCCGTTGCGTCGTTCGTCCGGCTTTCGTGCCTGGATCGTCTTGTTGAGGCCGATTCCCACAATCAGGAGAGGCCACAATTTCCAGAACGGACCCACATCCACGATATCAAGATTGCCAAGGAGGATAAGCCCGCCTGCAATCACGAAGAAGATCCCGAGGATGAGCTGCGAGGTAAATCTGAATGAATTCTCGTTTTCCATAAAGCCTCCGTAATATTGATCCCGAGTTCGCCTCCAATATACAGAGGGTTCCAGCGAAGGTTACATGGTTTTCGGTGAATGGGGAGGAGGGGTCGGTGAATGAGGGCAATGAGCAATGAACAATGAGGAGTGTCGAGAAAAAAAGGAACCGTCATTCCCGCATGCTTTTAGCGGGAATCTGACCGTCCGGCGAACCCACTAGCCATCACTCTCTTCCGGCTTGTCAATGTCGAAGATTCCGTCTGGAAACGCCACGTGAGCGACGTTTGTGGGATCCGACTCGAGAATCTGCCGGGCGCCACGGTCTCCTTTAAGAGTGATGAGCTTCGGAAAGCATTCACGGGTGAAAAGGGCAGGAACTCCAACACTCCCTCCATATTCGCAGGCAACCATGGGTTTCCCCGTCGTGCTGAAGGCTTCAATGATTTCGTTGATCAGCTTTGTGGAGACCCGTGGTTGATCGACCAGCAGGAACAGGGCGGCATCGCTATCGTGGGGAATCGCTTTGATCCCTGCCCGGATGGATGAAGCCATTCCCTCAGGCCACTCGGGATTAAAAACCTTTTGGATCTTTAAACGCTCGAGGATCGGTTCGATCTGTTCAGCGTTCGCACCGAGAACGACGGAGGTGGAATGAGCATTTGATGCAAGAGCGGCATCCACAACATGCCGGAGAAGCGGTACTCCATGGTAGGGGGCCAGCTGCTTCGGGGTGCCGAAGCGGGAAGAGGAGCCGGCGGCGAGCACTATGATCGATACGCGGATACTCACGGATTAAACGGATTCTCGCAGATACGAATTGTCAAATGATGTAAGCTCCAGCGGGCAGGCAAAGGACACTCAACTTAGAACATTCAACTTCATCCTGCCACCCACGATTCAAATCGTGGGCTTCGGACCTCATCCTGGCGTCGGGTTTCGGATTCCTCAAGAAATCCTTCGACCAAGGTCGAGGGGGCTGATTGCCGTCTCTGCCAACTGCCGTCTGCAATCTGCCATCCGATCCCGCGTCAATCTTAACTTACGACTTTCAACTGTTTCTAATCTACAATCGGCAATTGACAATCTTCAATTTTCAACATTCAACTTCATCTTGCCACCGAGGGGGCTGATTGCCATGTCTGCCAACTGCCGTCTGCAATCTGCCATCCGATCCCGCATCAATCTTAACTTACAACTTTCAACTGTTTCTAATCTACAATCGACAATCTTCAATTTTCAACATTCAACTTCATCCTGCCACCCACGATTTAAATCGTGGGCTTCGGGCCTCATCCTGGCGTGGGATTCGGATTCCTGAAGAAATCCTTCGACCAAGGTCGAAGGGGCTGATTGCCGTGTCTGCCAACTGCCATCTGCAATCTGCTATCCGATTCTACTCACCAATCTTAACTTACAACTTTCAACCTTCAACTTTCAACTGCTCCTAATCTACAATCAACAATCTTCAATCGACAATTGACCCCTACTTCTTTCCACTCCCATTGAGGATCCTCTCCATTTCATCCATCACACGATTCATCTTCTTCATCGTCAGCTCAAACGGCTTCGACGTTGTCATGTCAACGCCGGCCTTCTTGAGAAGCTCGATGGGATAGTCCGATCCGCCGGCGGAGAGGAAATCAAGATAACGTTTTGTCGCGGTCTTGTCTCCTGCCAGCACCTGCTCCGAAAGAGCAGTCGAGGCGGTGAACGAAGTGGCGTATTGGTAGACATAGAAGTTATAGTAGAAGTGAGGGATGTACGCCCACTCGGCTTTAACCTCATCATCGACAACACAAACGCCCTTGTCGTGTCCGTAGTAATTCTTCGTAATCTCCGCGTAGAGGTCATCCAGCACATCGCCCGTCAGCGCCTCTCCTTTTTCTGCCATCTCGTGAATGCGCAGCTCGAACTCCGCAAACTGTGTCTGACGGAAGACTGTGCCCTTGATTCCTTCGAGATAATTTCCAAGGAGGGACAGGCGAACGTTGTCGTCCTTGATGGTCCTCAGCATGTAATCGATCAGAAGAGCTTCGTTGAACGTTGAGGCAACTTCGGCGACGAATATCGGATACTGGGAGGTTGGATACGGCTGCATCTTGTTTGACAGGTAACTCTGCATGGTGTGTCCAAGCTCGTGCGCCAGCGTGCTCATGTCGTCATACTTCCCGTTGTAGTTTAACAGCATGAAGGGATGGACATCGTACGCTGAACCGTTTGAGTACGCTCCCGACCGTTTTCCTTCGTTCGGGTAGAAGTCGATCCAATGATCTTTGAACGATTGCTCGATAACGGAGCTGTAGTCTTTCCCCAGCGGGGTGAGCGAGGCGAGGATATTCTTCTGCGATTCTTCCACAGTGTATTTGAGATCGACACTGCCGATCAGTGGTGCGTACAGATCGTAGTAGTGCAGCGTGTCGAGTCCGAGAATTCTCTTGCGAAGACTCAGGTATCGATGGAAGGTGCCCATGTTCTTGTTCACGTTCTCTACGAGACTCTTATACACGCCAACCGGAATGTTGTTGGCGTCGAGGGAACTCTGAACACAGGAGTCGTATTTCCGTGCCTTCATATAGAAGAGATTCTTCTTCACTTCGGCGCTGAGCTCCGTTCCGAACGTCCTGCGGTAGTCGTTCAGTTTTCCAAAGAACGTCGCGAACACTTTTTTCCGGTCTTCACGATTCGGCACCGTGCGATAAAGGCTGAAAGCGGCCTGGTCGAGCTTCACCGATTTTCCGTCGCTCAGCGTGACTTCCGGATAAGGGAAATCGGCATTGGAGAAAATTCCGTGGATGTTCTGCGGGCCATCCGCCATCAGGCTCGCGTCGGCGATGATCTTCTCCTCGCCCTCCGTTCCGGTATGGGTCTTTCTCCGTAGGATATCATCCAGGTAATGCTTGTAGACTTGGAGTTTCTTCTCGCTTTTGAGAAATCCGTCGATGGTGGATTGATCGATCTTGAGTATCTCCGGTTCGATGAATGCGGATTTCGCTCCGAACTCCGAGCCGATCTGACTCATTTCCTGCGTCATCGCCAGGTGCTTGGAGTCCCGCGTATCTTCATCGGAGATCATGCTCGCGTAGCTGTAAAGGCGGTTGAAATCCTTCGAGAGGGAGTTGACCATGTCGAGACATCCCAAGAGCTGGCCGGCAGACTTCCCGAGGGATCCCTGAAACTTGCCAATGGCAGGAATTTCTTTGACAATCCGTTCCTTCTCCGCCTTCCATGCATCGTCGGATGCATAGAGGTCCTGGAGGTTCCACTTGTACTGATCCGGAATCTTCGAGCGATCCCGCTCCTGACTGAAGGACATACTTGATCCTGCGATGCTCAGTCCAAGCACGGAGAGCGTAACGGATGCAAATGAATTCATGTCGCGGCCTTTCGAGGGATGGTTCATGTAAGATTAGACTATTCTTCTACGTGAGATTAAATAAGGGGCTGCAATGTACGGCGGGAAGTACGAAACGGCAAGGTCTAATGTAAAGAATTACACAGAGGACTCAGAGAAAAGCAGAGCGCACGGAGAAGAGAAAGAGTGAGTAGGGCGCTCTAAAAAGCATTTCACAGAGGTCACAGAGGACGGAAGAGCGCACAGAGAAAAGATAAGGAGTTGGGTTTTTGGTCCCGTGGGATCTCTGTGCGATATCCTCCCTCCCAAAAAAAAAGACAGAGCCCTAAACCTCTGTGAACTCTGCTTTTCTCCTCTTTTCTCTGTGAACTATCTTTTCCCCCTCCCAAAAAAAACAGAGCCTTAAACCTCCGTGAGCTCCGCTTTTCTCCTCCTTTCTCTGTGAAATGTCTTTTCCCCTCTTTTCTCTGTGTAATGTCCTTTCCCCCCAAAAAAACAGAGCCCTAAACCTCGGTGCGCTCTGCAGTTCTCCTCTTTTCTCTGTGAAATGTTTCTTTCTACCGCGTGCCGTGAATCGGCCCCCTGTAGTCGCGGAGAAATCCCGCCGATCTTCCGGCGACGACCGCGCGGATCTCCGACAGGATCGACAAAGCAATCTCCTCAGGAGATTCAGCCCCGATATCGACACCAATAGGATTGTAGAGTCGGGAGTGTTGATCCTGCGTGACTTCGAGTCCGGATTTTTTGAGCCGCTGCAGGATAAGCTCAGTTCGTTTCGTTGGACCAAGAAGGCCGAGATATTGGAGGGGGGAAGGAAGGAGAAATTTTAGCAGGTCCACATCGAGAAGGAAATTATGCGTCATGATCACAACAGCCGAATGTGCACTGAGCGAGACCTTCTCGCCAAGCTCTTCGGGCCGTGACAGAATGACCGAATCCGCTGACGGAAAGCGCTCTTTCATTGCAAAGGCGGGCCGGTGGTCGACGACCGTGACCTCCCACCCAAGCTCCTTTGCCATCCGCACAAGGGGAATTGCGTCGGGTCCGGCGCCGAACAACACGAGCGGGAGCGGAGGTCCTACCACATCGACATACGCTTCAACGACACCATCCAGAAAATCGAACCGCTGTGTCGCGGAGGCGCCGTTGCGAAGGCATTGGTGACATGCGTCCAGCAGGGTGGAAGTCAAGACGGGATTTGCCGTATCCTCAAATACAACTCCGCCTTCCTCTACCGACACCCGGTTCCCCACCTTTGCTTTGAACTCTCCATCCGTTCGAAATACTAAACCGATGGCTCCTTGCTTCTTCCCGTCGATGCACGTGCGGAGAAAATCCAGATGACGCGAGCCCGTTTCAGGCGGAATCGGCTCGAGCAGGAGATGAACGACACCGTTGCAGCCCTGACTCAATCCCCACACTTCATTGTCCGAGGTCATGTCGTAGACTGCCGTGACCGGCTCTCCCGTTTGCATGACCTTCTTTGCCTTCTCCAGGACATCCGCATCGAGGCATCCGCCGCTCAACGAGCCGACCATCTCGCCACGCTCAGTCATGAACATGCGCGCTCCGGGTCGACGGTAGGTGGATCCGTGGACTTTCACGATCGTTGCCAGGGCGGCACGGACTCGGGATTTCCTCGCCGTGTCGTAGGCATGGACTATTTCCAGAACCTCTTTCACCCTACGCTACTTCCTGTCGATATGCAACGCTGTCTCGCCGCTATCGCCAAAGCGCAATGATCATTCCGGCGATGAGAGTGCAAACCAGTTGATAACTCGTTTCGAGATAGAACAACTTGATGGGCTTCATGGAGAACAGGTTCCCGGTGAACTGGACCGTTGCAATAAAGCCCAGCCAGACCCAGAATCCTGAAATGAGTCCCTCCATTGCGGTGGTGTGGCCGGTCGCCACGATCAGACGGGCAAGCACGTAGTAGCACACCAGTGAGGCAACGAACGCCTGCGCATAGAGAGGCGCCGGGTTGAAATTCTCCGGCGGCTTCTCGGGCATTCCCATTAACGCCATCCACTGTTTCCCGAAGAGAACCGGGGAGTACCACAATCCGCCGATCACCATGCTGACGACGGCAGAAACCAATACTGCGAGATAGTTAATCTGCATGTCTCCCATGAGTGCCTCCTTTGTGATTGAATGATCCAACTATTGCGTACAAAAGACCGGGTTTCAAATCTTCAACTGTAAAATAATTCCCGTATGTGGGCCATAAGGAACCGGAGTGAGTTCAACCTGCTTGTTCTCGGCTTTGTGAAGTGCAGGGATGAGATAGCCTATGGCGCTGCCGACGATGGCTCCGACCAGTATATCGGTCGGAAAGTGCTCGCCGGATTCATAGCGCAAATATCCGGTGGCGCCGGCCGCGAGAAGGGTTCCCGTCCAGATATACGGCCTCCATCCGGAATGAGGGAAATAGTCGCCATACACCGTTGAGAAAAATACAGCGGAAGAGAACGCCATGGTCGTATGCCCGGAAAAGAACGACCTTCGGGTTTCTGCGTTGGTTTTCTCAACCAACGGAACATCAGGGTTGTATGCATACGGACGGATTCGTTGCGTCGTGCCTTTGGCAAACGTGGTCAACGAGCCGGACAGGATCATGGTCTCCGAGTACATTGCTGCAAACGTCTCCCAGTCATCGCGGACCTCAGGGTCGCCCAATAAGAAAAGGGGTGCGACCATGGCGGCGCCATAGAAGAGATCGCTGATGTTGGAAATGCTTTGGGAGTATCTGAATGTCGCGCTTCGGTCGAATGTATTGATGGATTCGCGCGACAATGACGCAACATCGTCGGCAGAAAGGGGGCGAATGCCGGAGTCGAAGATAAGTCCGCTTACCCCGAAAACAATTCCGGCTCCGAGAGCCGGCCCGTCGTTCGACCAGGAGGTTCTGTACGGGGACTGCGAGAATAAACTCGTGGAGAGAAGAACGAGGGAGAGGATCAGGGCTCTCACGTCAGATTCCGAACCGGAGCCTTTTGGACTTCACCAGGATAGAAAGCTCAATCCCGATCCCAACAGCGAGGCCAATCAGAAACCCCTCGAAGCCCTGAAGGAGGTTGGCGGACCCTGCGTAAGATCTTCCCACGATGAAGGAGGACTGGAGAAGACTGTGAATCATCCAGAGAATTGTTGTCGCGAGCACCGAGGAGAGTGTGAACAGAGCACCCAGAATCAGAGGTCTGCTCTGAGGAAAATGGCCGAGGCGTCCGAAAAAATATTGGTGGAAAATGTAGACCGCCGAGGCCAACGCCGTCAGGAACACGACGTCCCGGAGCACTATATAAAACGTCGAAGAGTTCATGACGATTTCGTGGAGAACAACGAGAAGGAGGAACGTGCCGACCGATTGCTGGAATGACGAGGTCCTAAACACTGCATACAGGAAACTCGCGTAGAACCCGAACAACACGAACTGAAACGCAGGGCTGGTGACCTGGAAGACGCTGAATCGAAAGAACACGAACCCCATGAGAATCGAGCAAACGGTCGCAATCACCGTTGTTTGAATTCCCAATTTGATTTCCTGATCGAAGGATTTCATGGCTCAAGCCTTATTTTCTAACCGCAAAGACCGCAGAGGAGGCGCAAAGGTCGCAAAGAGTAGTTCTTACAATTATTATTTGTTTTCTTTGCGCCTTCTTGGCGCCCTTTGCGGTTTAATCTCTAAAATGAAGATACGATTCCTCCCAACTGCACACAAGCTCGCACAGACTCAGGAGCCGAATTTGTCGATGAGGTTTTCGTTGTCGTCGTACACTTCCGACGTCCACTTCTTCCCGTCGACCGTCACAAGGACGTAGTGAAACTTCCTCTCATACGTGATAACGTTCTGAAGATACGGAACCTTCTTATCCTGCGGATACAACGGCGCCCCGGCTCCGCCAGCGATAATCTGATAAATCGATTTCTTATAAGTGGGATTGATCTTCTTGTCCACGGCAACGCGCGCGTAAAGATGTTCGTGCCCGGCAAAAACCAGACCGAGGTTGTGGCCTTCGAGAAGGCGCCAGAGGCTATCCCGCTCGGACGGATACCTGTCGAGGGAAGAACCGACATGACCACCGGCCGGATAGAACGGATCATGCAGGTAAACGAAAAGCAGTTTACTCTTCGACTTCTTCAGATCTTCCTTTAGCCACTCGAGCTGCCGCCCCGCAACCCGATTTCCGTATCCATTGTAAGGATAGCGGATCGAATCGTCCTGCCGCACAAGGAAGTATTCGGAATTCAGCGATATAAAATGCGCGTTCGCGTAGTCGAATGAGTAGACATTTTCCAGGAATGGCGGATGATTGGGCTCCGGCGTCGGTCCGTTCTCGGGAAGAACAAACATCCGGGCAAACAAGTCCTCCGCGCTGTTCGGCGGCGGAGGGTCATGACGTCCGCGTTTGCCAAACTTGAAGTACGGAGCGGATGCATCGTGGTTCCCAATGCCTTGATAGAACGGGATAAATGCATTCACCCACGCAATTGCCTTTTTGTGTGTTTCATACATCAGGGTCATGTCATCCCGGTTGTCCGTCGCACCGTCCGCAAGGTCGCCGGTTTGCAGGAAGAAACTCGCGCCTTTCTTCAACGCCGAAAGGGCAAGCTTGTTGATCATGTTGTAATTGACTCCGTTGATATGGTAGTCAAAATCCGGATCGGTCCCGCCCCGAGAGTCGCCGTAGGCCGCAAAAGAGAACTTTGTGTTTGCTCCCGTTTTCGGCGCTGTACGGAATGTGTACGTCGCACTGACCGTCTTTTCCTTTTCCTCCGGCGTGGTGCCATCAACTTGGTAGTAATAGAGTGTGTTCGGGGAAAGCCCGCTGACGACTGTTTCAAATTCCGTCCTCTTCTCTTTTGGCCCAACTGCACGCATGACGTTGTTTCGCAGGTCAGGTTTGGTCCAGAAATTGACCTTCCCTGAACAGGACATGTTGGTCTTCCATGCGATCACCACAGAATTCGGCTCTACATTTGCCACGATCGGCGTTTCCGTCAGGCACAATCCCACCGCAAGTTTCCCATCCCGCTCAACAACTCTGAACGTATAGTTCGCCGACCTGATCTCTGAAAAGTTCATACTGTCAACGCAACTTACGCGGTAATTGTAGAGAGTATTGGTGCCAATTCCCTTCAAAGCGATAGCGTGACTTCTGCCGCTCGCCTTATCCGAAATGCGTGAAGCGTATTCGGGAAAAGGCTGCCGGTACGATCCGTCCTCAGGTCCATAAAACACGATCGCTTTCATGGTGGGATTAACCGTCTTCCAGAAAACTTCGACTTCGTTCTTGTCGGAAATCCGCACGGAGGGAACGATCCGGTTCCAGGGAAGTGTCTGGGAAGTAACGGTAGAGAAGAAAAGCAGGGTGAGGGCGAGTTTTGAGTAAAAGGTTCTCATGGGGGATTTGGGGTTGATGTTGGATTGACAAAAAACTAGACCGTTGTTCTGGAGTTAAACTCCAGAACAGGATCCAGTGCGACAGTTTAACTGTCGCACAACAGGAAGGGTGGATGAGTCCCTTAAAACGATTTCAGCACTTCTTTCCTCTTCACATCCTTTTCTTGTTCGCTAAGCTTGGAACCATTCCCATATGCCGCCGATTCCCACGCCCCATACACAGGATTCGGAAGCACAATGTACTTCGGCCCGAACAGCTCCTTTACCTTATCAACTTCCTCAGCCCTGCCGGCAATACTCTTGTTCTCGAATACGTTCGACAAATCATTCAGATTGTCGCCCATCAGAAGTATCACTTCATGGTCGGCTGCAACAGATTGCCGTCGCAGTTCTTTGCTCGACTCCTTCCCCATGAGCAGAATATGACTTTCCTCGGCCTGCGGAAACCCGAACGCCTGAAGATTCTTCACCGTCGCCGGCAGTTGAGCGGCGAGGCGGTTGGAAATGTAGTACACATCCACTCCGCGTGATGAGGCGTACTTCAGAAACTCAAGACCTCCCGGTAGCGGCTCCTCTTTTGCGCCTTCGATCCATTCGTCGTAGCGATAAGGAAAAATCTGATTCTCTTTCAAAAGCATCACCGAGTGCGGACTATCATCCAGGATGGTGTCGTCGATATCAACAATAACGGCGGGCTTTTTCGCGGGTTTGTGGGTGAGCAGATACTCGTCGAGCTCGTGACGGGCGTTGTTAAATGCCTGATAATACAGCGCCCTGCATTCCGCAGACGTCTGGAACCACAAGAGCGCCAGCGTGGTGTGCTCGTTGCGAAGTTGCTTCTTTTGCTGATAGCTTATCCAGCCAGCCGATCCAAGCACAAGCACAAGTGCAAAGGCAACAATCGTGGGGCGGCTGAAAAATCTCTCTTTAGTCATAGGTCGACAACCTGGCAATTGAAGGTTGGTAATTGGATAATGGTTATTCACACAGCTCCGTCAGGAACTGAACGATTGTTGCACGAGCAATTTCTCGAAATGAACTCCGCTAGGAGTTCAACTCCTACAGAGTTGGATTCCCTGGTTATTCTCGTGTTACAAACGTCCGACCCCGATGGAGTCGATCCATTTGGATATTTTCCCATGACTCAACCCCCTGGCGCATCAGGGCTCTGATCCCCCTTCTCTAACTTAGTTAGGGAAGGGAGAGGTTTTAAAAGGGGGATGAGTTCGAAGCACGTCAAAGACCCATTGAAGCAGGCGCGCGTTCTCTGCGGTTATCTTCAAACCCGGAAACCACCAACAACTGCAATCAAGATAAAACAAAGTTGGAAAGATGAAAAGAACTATTTCAACAATAGGAATTTCTCTGTATCATGCCCCGGTCGGAAAATTTCTTTCCCCACAACTTCCTCGAAAGCGGAATCAAATGAACTTCACCTTAAAGGTCCGTCACCTTCTCGCGTTCGGACTCTTCCTTGCAACCGGATTGTCTCAACCGAAAACGCTGACCATTCTCCACACGAACGACATACACGCGAGCTTTGTCCCTCACGAAGCATTCTGGATGCGACAAACTCCCAAGCCGCTCATCGGCGGATTCAACGAGCTCTACGCTGCCGTCGACAGCATCAGGAAACTCCGTGCCACGCTCGTGCTCGATGCGGGCGATGTCATGACGGGAAATCCGATTTCCAATATCGTATACAAAGGAGCGGAGGGGGGAGCGTTGTATGAACTGATGAGCAGGATCGGCTACGATGCGGCGTGTCCCGGCAACCACGATTTTGATATTTCCCGTGCGAACTTCCAGCGCCTGACCGCCGTCGCGCGATATCCGATCATCTCGGCGAACCTTGTCGATCAGGAGGGAAAGTTCTCGTTGAACATGGCGGCCTACACTGTTCTGGAAAAGGACGGATTGAAGATCGGACTCATCGGCGTTATGTCGGATGAATTCTACAGCCTGGTCAGCAAGAAAAGCAGCGCGGGCCTGAAGGTCCTTTCTCCCGTCGAAACGGTCCAAAAGCTTATCGATCAACTTGATCCCCAAACGGACCTCCTGATCGCGATTTCGCACGAAGGCGTCCAGGAAGATTCCATTCTTGCCGCACGAACGAAGGGGCTGGACATCATTATTAGCGGCCATTCGCATACACGCATCAATAAACCCAAGATTGTCAACGGCGTCATCATCGTGCAGACCGGGTCAAATTGCGAGAATCTCGGGGTTCTCGACGTGACGGTGGAAAAAGACCAGGTGACATCATCGAACGGAATGCTCCTGCCGCTTTGGTATAACGGTGCACGCCCTGCGAGTCCGCTTTCAGGACTCATCGACTCCATGAAGCAGCAAATCGACAAGGATTATCAGGAAGTTATCGGGACGCTCAAGGAAGATTGGAAAAGGCGCAACGGAGAAACAGCGATCGGGAATTTCATCGCGGATGCACAGCGCGAGGCGGCTGGAGCGGATGTGGGATTCATGAACAATTCTGGAATTCGCAAGGACCTTGCGGCGGGACCTGTGACGCGGCGGGATGTCTTTGAGGTGCTCCCGTTTGCGAACACGTTGGTGACATTCCCCTTGACAGGTGCGCAGGTACGCACGATGGTGCTTCATGAGATTCAAACCGGTCCCGCAATCCAAACCTCGGGAATAAAATGTGAGTGGAGGAAGAACCCGAAGGGCGACGTGGAGATCCTGAGGCTCGAAGTGAACGGAGCTCCTGTCGAGGACGCCAAAACCTACCAGGGAGCAGCGAGTGACTACATGGTCGGCGAGGCGAAGCGCTATCTGGGCTTCGACGTTACGGACGTCACGCAACTGGACCAGAGCGTTTTTTCGTCCATTGAGCAAAAAGTGCGGAAGGAGAAGGTGTTGACGACAACCATCGAAGGAAGAATCAAAGAGGTGCAAAAGCCATGAATAACCATTTTCCCGTTCTCATTATTACCGGACGGCCTGCGGCGGGGAAATCTGAGGTCATGGATTTTTTGAAGAAAACGGACGCAAAGACCCGCGAATCAAGGTTTCATATTGGGGATTTTGAAGAGCTGGACGATTTTGTGTATGTGTGGGAGACGTTTGAAACAGACGATATTCTCGCCCGCCACGGCAAACCGCGGAAGTGGACGGACGAAAAGTACTGGTTCAACGACCACTTCATCTGGAATCTCTACATCGAGCGGATCAACCTTGAATACCGGAAGAAACTTGCCCGAAACCCGGACTACCATGACGGCAAAACCACGCTCATCGAGTTCGCCCGTGGCGGTGAAAACGGAATTTCAGAGGCCATGAGCTATCTCCATGAGGAAGTCTTGAAAAGGGCTGCACTGATCTATATAAAAGTTTCGTACGAGGAATCCGTGCGGAAGAATCATCGGCGGGCCAAAAAGGGGATGGAGGATTCGATCCTGTACCATTCACTGCCCGATGAGAAGATGGAGTTCTACTACAAAACGAACGACTGGGAAAAATTGGCAGCGAAGAATCCCGATTTCGTCGAGGTGAAAGGATTCAAAGTGCCGTACGCGGTATTCGAGAACGAGCCGGAGAAAACGCTGGACCCGGCGCTGATCGGGAAAGAGCTGGAGAGGGCTACGGCGAAGCTTTGGAGGTATCAGAAGCCTTAGAGGTGAGGCACCTCCGCGATGTGTTTTTCTTTCAACTCATCGACTCATTGACTTTACTTTGGGGGATGAGTCCAGGCGAATCCTCAACTCATCGACTCAAAGACTTTACTTTAGGGGGGGTGAGTCCTGATGAGTCCTTACCCCAACCTTGTCCAGAAATAGATTGCCATTCCTCCCACGACGCAGATCGCCAGGATTATGAACGCGATACGGTGCCGTCTTGCGCGATGCGCCTCCCACGCAGCTTCGTCGAGATAGAAATACTCATCATTCGCCTCCCGCAATATTTCATGCCTTCGTAAGATCCTGAACGCCAGGCCTGCGTGAATCCCAAGGTTGTCGACCGTGGTCGCCCGATCGCCGCTCGTGGCACCGGCTCGGCGAAATGCTGCTACGATTTTTTTCTGTTTGTGAACGACTCCAGCTGCTACCATTTTGTTCCTCCGACTCAGGTTCTATCAACTCAAAGACTCCCGCCTGCGCCAAAATGCGGCTTCCGCCTTCGTTGGACTTCGGCGGACTCATAGACTTATCGACTCATAGACTCATAGACTCCACTCCTCCAATACCGCACCCTGACTCGCGCGAAGCAGCCAAAGGGCGCCTGCGACGATGACGGCCGCCGCGAGTGTGCTCATCAGAGTGGCAACCATTGGCGCATTGCCCCACTGAGATGGTGCTGCACCGGCTGCAAAGACAACACAGACTGACCATGCAAATTCCATGGTGTGCAACCGTGTCTTCTTCATCATCAAACGAAACGCGATCAGTAATCCGAAGGCACCGTATCCGAACTGGGCAAGGGCTTGCAGAGACTTGCCGAGGGTATCGCAGTGAGCCACATTATGGCAGGCTCCCCAAATCCCCTGGACACCAAGGACGCCAAAGAGCACGATAGTGGAGTAGCGAACGATATGGGCTTTGGTGATCATCTCCATCGAATCGTCACGATCTAGAACGAGGTGTGTGCCGGGATGATAACGCGCAACACGGCTTCCTGCTGAAAGCGCTGTTTGTACGCCGCAATGATGACAGCGACGTTCGAATCCGCTGTCGCTGAGGACGGGTGAACCAACTCGAGAACGAAGCTCGTCTCGCGCTCAATTCGACCGTCGGCTCCCCGCCACTGCCCCGCTGCCGGCCAGACGGTAAACCCATCCGGAAACCGTGGCGTGACTTCCTCGGCGAGGAACGCTCCCCACGCGGAGTCACTGACAGCCGGGACGCCATGGACATTGCGGCCAAAGAAGAGACGCTCGACGATAACTGACTGGAGAGCGCTGGTGTGAAGTTCGGGCGCGCACGCCGCCAGGGCAATCAGTAAAGGAAGGACAAATGTCGAGCGCTTGATCATTGGTGGTGGCAGATTAACGGTTGGAGCTAACCTGCACGCGTGATTCTTGTCTTCTTGAATAACAAACCAAGAAGCATCCCGGCAAAGAAACCCTGGAGAATCTGATTGGCGTACATTTCAAATGCAAATATTGCTATGACTCTGGTCCCCGGAAGAACCCATTGCGATACTATGGTAAGAGTTGTCAACAGGACCCAACCGAATGTGCCGAGTTTGGTTTCAATCTTCCGTGAAACAAGAAAACCGATCAACCCACAAATGAAATAGGTAATCAGAACTGAGGTAATTGTGATGTTCACGTTGATATCCTTTCCGGCTTCCGCCCGTAGCGAGCTAAGCCAGGACTAGTGAGCAACTTGACTCTTCTGTGGCACAACCTTCCACAGTCTCACCATCAGGATCGCTCCAATCATCGCAAACCCGATCATCCCTGGTGCCCAAACGCCCCATCCCCACGTCTGAAGCATCCATCCCATTCCTGACCCAACTGCAGCGCCTCCGATATATTGCATGCCATCGAACATTCCTGTTGCGGATGCCGCTGCCCGCTTCCCGCCGAAATCCATCGATGCTGTGCCCGACAGCATTGAGTGAACCATGCTGATGGCGAACGAATTCGTCACAAATGCCACCATGATCCACTCGATTGACGGCGATTCCCAAATGATTGCGAGACAGATGATCTGAAGAGCGTAGCCGAGGAACGCTACAGGTGGCCTCCGCGATTTGAACACCCAGTCCGACAATGTCCCGGCAGCGAACGCCCCGAAAATGCCCGCAACAACCACGCTCAACGCTCCGCCCTGGAAAATGGGGGAGTCCAGTGCTAAATGCTGGGCCTCCTGCATGTAACGCGGAAACCATTGTTCAAAGCCGTGACGAACAAACCCTGTGCAGAATTCGGCGGCCGCGATCGTCAGCGTGATCGGGTTGCTGAAAACCTTGCGCACGAGGTACTTCATGTCAACCTTCTCCGTGTCGCCGCTCGTTGCGTCTGCCACGTCGAACGCCGGATGGCCGGTCTCTTCCGGACTGTCCCGAACGAACTTCCATGTCAGCATACCCATCAGCAGCATCACTCCCGCCGGTATGAAGAACACCCACTGCCACGGCAAGAGGGTTACTGCGACTCCCCCCACGATAAAAATCAGTGCGCGTCCGCTCTGGATCATGGAGCCGAAGATCGCGGAAAACACGCCCCGTTCTCTCACGTGGAACCACGCGGAATTTACTTTAATAAGGGAGAGTGCACTATACGACTGGAAGTATCCATTCATAGCCCACGCTGTCGCAAAGTAGCCGATCAACACCGTGCCGGTGCCGAGGAATCCGATGTAGGCGCCGAGTCCGAATGCGAGGTTAAATATCACGGACCCGAACACTCCGATCAGCATCGCTTTTCTGCCGCCGATCCGGTCCGCTATGGGTCCGTTGAAGAGCGCTGAAATTCCGTAGATGGTCAACGCCGCAGTAATGATGGAGCCGATCTGCGTCTTGTCCCAGCCGTACGTGTCCGAGAGCGCCTTGTTGGCGAACGAGAGATTGTATCGCCCCATGTACATGGCGGCGTACGTAAAGCCGAGCGTGAGCCAGTTCAGCGCGCGCCGCTGACGGAATGCCTTGGTGTGGACTGGTCGGTCAGAAGTGGTTTCCATAAGAGGAGTTTGTTAATTGAGAGAAAAATACTGCCAACGGAACACACGAAACACGCCAAAGTATTTTTGTAAGAATTGTCTATCTTCCGCGTCTTTCCGTGTGTTCCGCGGGCAAGAATTCTAGTCGAGCAGCCTACGCGCCCGTTGGAGGACATTTTCCGTGGTAAATCCCAGCTGCTTGAAGATCACATCAGCCGGCGCTGAAGCTCCGAACCTATTCATGCCGACAATGTCGCCTTCATCCCCGACATATTTTTCCCATCCCATTGTAACAGCCGCTTCAACAGAAAGCCGCTTCTTCACCGATGTGGGGAATACTTTTTCGCGGTAGTCCTTCGGCTGACGCTCGAACAACTCCCACGAAGGCATGCTGACCACCCGGACGGCAACTCCTTCCTTGGCTAGTTGTTCGTACGCGCCGAGGACATGCTGGACTTCCGAACCCGTACCAATGAGAATGAGTTGAGGTTTAGGAGAACTTTCTGCGAGGATGTACGCGCCCTTGAGAAGATTATCGGCGCTCGCGTACTTGGTTCTGTCAATTAAGGGGAGTTTTTGTCTGGTGAGTGCAAGAACCGTCGGACCGCCGCGGTGCTCGATTGCAGATCGCCACGCCACAGCAGCCTCATTCGCGTCCGCAGGGCGGATCATGGTGATGTTCGGGATGGAACGAAGAGATGCAAGCTGTTCCACCGGCTGGTGTGTCGGACCGTCCTCTCCGAGTCCGATGCTGTCGTGCGTGTAGACGAAAATCGGGTTCGTTCCCATGATACAAGCAAGGCGGATTGGCGGGCGCATGTATTCGGAAAAGATGAGGAACGTTCCGCCATAGGGAATAATGCCCGGCGTCAGCGCAAGCCCGTTCAGAATCGAGCCCATGGCATGCTCACGGACTCCGAAGCGGATATACCTGCCTCCATAATTTCCCGCCTGAAAATCCATCGATCCCTTGACGTACGTGTTGTTCGACGGTGTGAGGTCCGCGGACCCTCCAATAAGCGTGGGCAAATGAGGCGCAATTGCAGCCAGGACTTTTCCGGAAGCTTCCCTCGTCGCCATCGGCTCCGTGAAAGTCGGAATTGCCTTCTTCCACGCTTCCCCAAAATCATATTTCCGAACTTTCTCCAATTCCTGCGCTAAGTCTGCATTCTGCCGTCTGTAATCTGCATACCGCTTCCCCCACTCCTCTTCATAACGTTTTCCGGCTTGAACTGCTTCACGGAAATGCGTCATCGCTTCATCCGGGATAAAGAAATGCTTTTCAGGATCCCATCCAAGCTTCTGCTTTGTGAGCTTAATTTCCTCTTCCCCCAGCGGAGAGCCGTGCGCTTCAGCCGTGTCCTGCTTGTTCGGACTTCCGAAGCCGATATGCGTGCGCACTTTGATCAGGGACGGGCGATTGACTTCGGCTTTGGCTGCCTGAATTGCCCTGTCGATCTCATCCAGATCGCCTCCGTCCTCAACCGACTGGACATGCCAGCCGTACGCTTCGAATCTCTTTCCGCGGTCTTCGGTGAACGCGAGATCGGTGCTACCATCAATGCTTATTCGATTGTCGTCGTACAGGTAGATGATATTCCCAAGCTTGAGGTGTCCCGCCAAAGAAGCCGCTTCCGAAGCGACTCCCTCCATCAGGTCGCCGTCGCTCACAATGGCGTAGATATGGTAATCGACGACATTGAATCCCGGTTTGTTATACCGCGCACCAAGAAATCGCTGACCCATGGCCATTCCGACACCGTTGGCGAATCCCTGACCGAGAGGGCCGGTGGTTGTTTCGACTCCGGCAGTCAGATGTGACTCCGGATGCCCCGGCGTTTTGCTTCCCCATTGACGGAAATTCTTGATGTCGTCCAGCGTGAGGTCGTAGCCCGTCAGGTGCAGGAGACTATAAAGAAGCATGCACCCGTGGCCCGCAGAAAGAATAAACCGGTCCCGGTTTGCCCAACGTGGATTGGCAGGATTGTGCCGAAGATGCCGTGTCCAGATCACATACGCCATCGGTGCGGCGCCCATCGGCATGCCGGGGTGTCCGGACTTTGCCTTCTGCACAGCGTCCATGGCAAGAGTTCGGATTGTGTTGACGCAAAGCTGGTCAAGTTGGGAGGAATTCGTTTTCATGTTCGGGGTCTCGTGATGTGGAACAAAACGCAGGGAACAACGGTGGGTAAGATAGTGAAGGCTTTCGTAAAAGAAAAGGTTGGAGATGCTTGGTGATAGGTATAGCCTTTAAACGCAGACACCTGCCCGCCTCACAATGTCCTCGAGGGCAGGCGGGCGCAGAGGACGCAGAGAAAACGCAGAGAATAATAACTCTACTTAGTACCTCTGCGATCCTCGGCGCTCCCTGCGGTCTTTGCGATGAAAACTTCCACCAGGGCCTTAAATCTTCTCGAACCTGTCCTTCTTCACCTTGCACGTCGGGCATTCATCTGTTTTCGCGGACGTAATGATATACCCGCATTGGGGACAGATGTAGTAGGTCGCCCTGCCGATATTCCCGTCGCGGTCCGCGGCCTCTTTGAAGAGCTGGGAATGGCGCGCATCCGAATCGCCGATCATTTTGAACTGATGGGCTGCTGAGTCGAATTTCTCGACTTCTGCAGACCGGATGAGATTGGGATACAACGACTCAAACTCGAGGGATTCGCTGCTCAGGGCCATTTTGAGAGACTGGGTAACACTCCCGAGTGCGACGGAATCGATTTGCACCGGAGCCGGCTCGACTCCCTGCATTCGGAGAAGGGCAGCATGGTTTGTCGCATGGATTTCCTCCGACCGCGAAACAGCCTGGAAGAGAAACGCGGCGTTCGACCGCCGGTCCTTCCGGGCTTTCTCGGCATACTGTCGGTACCACGTTGCCCGCTTGAGGGCGATGCCGTACGCTGTCTGAAGGTTCTCGATTGTAACGACCGGTTTCTTCTCAGCAACCTCTGTTTTTTTATTGCAGCCCGAGACCGGAATGACGAGAGCTGCGAGCACGAATGAAAGGATAAAGCGGAAGGAAACTTGGGTGAGAGACTTCATTGCAGGGCCCTCCTTGTTGGGCAACGGGAAAGATTCTCTTGAGCAATTTCCGAACCATGCTCAAACAAGAACTATTCCAGTGACCCTCTTCAGGAAAGTCTTAGAAAGGAAGGGGCCCGGACACTGCCTCATCTCCCTGTGCGCAATTCTGGGAAGCGATTACTGAATTTGGCAAATGTTCGGGACTTGCTGCGTAGATTCTTAGACGTGAGAAGCAACAATCTTCGCGGCTAGAACTGCGCTGTCAATCCGAAAATCGGAAGCACCCCGAAATCGAATCGGGGAGTCGTTGTGACTGTTCCCTGTTGACTCACGTTGTACGAATAGGAGAGGATGTTGTCGCGGTTGTAGACATTCCACAGGTCAAGGTATGCCGTGAGCGTCCATGAGCCAAACGTGAACTTGCGGTCAAGACGGATGTCAAGCTTGTGATAGTCTGGATAGCGTGCCGAGAATGGCTCTCCGTCCACAAGATAATTCACGCCGCTTTTTTTAACGACTCCGACGACAGGGGTATAGGGATTCCCGGACGCGTATTGGAATTTGGCTCCTAACTGCCATCCTGCTCCAAGCTCCATGCCAGCAATAAGGTTAACAATATGCGGTCGGTCGAACTCAAAGAAGTAAAGCGGGAGGCTTCCCTGGTCTCTCCGTTTTGAAACGGAATAGGAGTACGATGCGCTTCCGACAAAACCATCCGTGAATTTCTTCTGCAAAGAGAATTCAATCCCTTGTGCGAATCCGCTTCCGGCGTTGGTCAAGACATCGGAGGTGTCGCTTCCGACGATGACTTGCGAAAGGTCCTTGTAGTATACCTCGACTGTTGCTCGTGTGTCTTCTGATACCAAATGTTCCACTCCGGCAACATAGTGTGTCGCCCGACTGCTCTGGAGAAATTCGTTTTGAAGGTCAAGGGCGATTTGATACGACGCTGGAGTTTGATAGAATTTCCCGTACGACAACGTCAGCGAAGTCCGTTCAGCGACATGGTAGAGCAGCGCAAGACGCGGGCTCCATGTTGCCTGGCTTGTGGATGTGAAGTAATCATACCGCACTCCGGATGTCAGAACAAGGCGGTCGAATGGTTGCCAGGTATCCTGAACGAATGCCGATACTTTCTGCGACTCCGCGGGATTGTAGGAAATCGTCGATGCCGGGATGATCACTCCTGCACGCGTTGTATCCTCGGGTTTCCAGGTATCGTGGCTCGAACCGATGAGGTGTGCCTGGAAACCTGCTTTGAGTTCCAGGGAAGGAAGGACCTGTCCGGTGATTTCGCTCTTGAGCGCTGTATTGTTCTCTCGGGTATGCTCCCCGCGCAGGGACGGATCGTTTGACGTTCCCTGAAGGGTGTTCCAGCCATTGCCGGAGAATGAGAGAGTCGTAAGGGCGTACGCGTGAGACGTTACGAGAGAGCGCCAGTTCACGCCGAACGCGGACCCGTAGTCGTCGCGTGTCAGGTAGTCATATTTGGATTGTGCAGCGGATTCCTTGGTGGAGCCAACCCGTTCGATTTGATCCAGATAATAGAAACCGACGAAGCTGACTCGGTTGTTTGCATCGAGATCGTAGGTCGCTTTTCCGACCGCGTCGTAGTAGCGGGGAGCTGCAGGACGGTTCATGATCGACGTCAGGAGGTCGAAGAACCCGCGACGTGCAGAGAAGACCATCGAACCTCCACCGGGGGCAGGACCGTCGATCAGCGCTCCAAACCCTGCGACGTTTGTATTCACGTCGACGTTGTGAAGCTCCTTGTTCCCGTCTACCAGAGACATTTCAAACACGGACGACATCTTATCCCCGTAGACAGCAGGGAATCCGCCCGTCATAAAGTCAACTGACTTCAACAGGGAAGGATTGACGATGCTGATGATTCCCATCGATTCGCCCGTCCTGGCAAAATGAATAGGATTGTAGATCTCAATATTGTCGAGAAGCGTCAGGTTCTCATCCGGGCTTCCACCACGGACAATGAGTTGAGCACTCTTCCCTCCGGCTGTTGCGACTCCCGGAAGAGATTGCATCACCCGGAAAATGTCCTCTGCGGATCCGGGTGAACGTCTGATCTCCTGTGGTGTCAGAGTCCGCAGGCTTGTCACGCGGTCCGACGGACGTTGAAAGTAATCACCGGTGACAGACACCTCGTTCATTTCAACCTGACTCGGGAAGAGTTCGATCGTCAACGAAGTAGAACGGGATTGGGCAACGATGATATCGTCATAGCGTATCGGAGTATATCCGATGTACGAGGAGCGCACCTGGTAAGTGCCAGGCGGGATGTTTTTGACAACGAACGCTCCCCGAATGTCTGCCGCAGCTCCATGGCTCGTTCCAACGAGCGTAACCGTCGCAGATGGTAACGGCTGTTTCGTCACTGCGTCGCGAACTTCTCCGGTAAGAACTCCGGATTGTTCCTGAGCATTGATCCGGAAAGAGAGCGCAGCAAGAATAAAGAAGATCTTTGCGAAGAGAGTTGAGAGTGTTGCCGATGTTCGATTGGACTTCGATGAGAAGTATGACACGGTTTCCCTTTCTGTGATGTGCATGTTTGATGCTATCAACAGCAGAAAGGATTCGGGAGGGAGGGGGAGGAGTTTGGGAAGGAAAAGGGTAAGGGGAAAAAGGAAAAGGGGAACAGTGAATGCTTGCCCGCCGTGCTACACCTTTTGGCGGGGTGAACAGTAAATAGTGAATCGTGGCTAGTGAGAGGTGAAAAGTGAGAGGTGAAAGGTGAGAGGTGAGAGGTGAAAGGTGAAACGGCAAAACTAGAAACTCTAAACTCGAAACTGTCATCCTCATCTTCCAACATTCAACTTACAACTTACAACTTACAACCTTCAACATTCAACTTACAACCTTCAACTTTCAACTTAATCTACAATCGCCAATCGAAAATCGTCAGCTCACATCAAAAGAGTATGTCTGTCCATCCGTCGCTTCCTCATCGCCATGCCGGCCCTTGATCTTGTACTCAAGCCGATCTCCTTCTTCAAACGTTCCAAGGTCGGCAATCCAGTACGAGTTGTTGCGTTGCTCGTTGTTCGAGTGCCATCGCGCGGGCTGACTGGCAGTCATCTCGCGTCCGTCGGCCCTGGTGAGTTTCATATCGACCGTGACCGACTGACCGCCTTCAATAGGGTACGTCCCGATCCAGAGTTCCACCTCCTGGCCCGCTGTAACGATCTCCGGTATGCGCGATGCATCGGCGGTGTTGTGCCAGATGACCATGGTAGTCAGCTCCAGGGTGAAGAGGTCGTAACGAAGCTACATGCTATTTCAATGAAGCAAATCTTCGGGTAAACCTCAACAGCACATGTGTGCGTGCCAGCACTTCAACGGGAGGTTCTCAAAATGGGGAAAACATCGATCCCGCGAACGGCTCAGTTCGATGCCGGTTGCGGAGCTGCGATCGTTTGCTGAGTGCCGACAATTTTGTATGAGTGCGTGATATTCACCGAACTCTTAAGCATTGCGGAAACCGAGCAGTACTTCGAATGTGAGAGATCAATCGCACGTTCTATATCCAACGGATTGATTCCGTCCCCGTAGAATACGTATTCGAGATGAATGTCCGTGAACGCGCGCGGATGCTCCTCGCGTTCCTTTCCTGTCGCATGCATCTCAAATCCCGTAAGAGGAACTCGTTTCTTCCTGAGAATGGGAATAACGTCGCTCGCGGTGCAGCCCGCAAGGCCCATCAGCACGAGTTCTTTCGGAGTCGAACCTGCGAGGCTTCCGCCGAAATCAAGTCCGCCGTCCATGGTCACCCAATGGTTCGAGTTTGCCTTTGCAACGAACGTGATACCCTGAAGCTGTTTGAGAGTCACTTGCTTTGTCATGAGAGTGTGTCCCGGGACGCTGTTGAGTCCTTTTTCGTGGAAAAGCTGAACGGGGCGTACAGAGGGCAGAAGCCGATCGCCCCCGTCAATACAAAAATAACCGCTATTGCCCCAAGAGCAAGTGCTGTGAGTCCGGAGATTTGATCCGTGAAATAAAGTCCGGCAATAACCACCGCAGCGAGAATACGAACCAGGCGGTCTGAGCTTCCGATGTTGAGTTTCATGCGAATCCCTTTCCAGAAAATGAGAATGATGGTGGACGATACGATGAAGAGTCCATCCATAGGATGCAGGTGAACCAGGAAGGATTCGGGTTGACGAAAGGGAGGATTACTTCGCGATCTTGAGGACTGCGAAGAGTTTTCGTCGGGCGGAACGTGGAACCTTGGGACTGGAGGCGGTGCGGTACAATGTGATGGTTTTCTTCAGGCTGTCAAGATAGGCGGTGCAGTTCGGACATCGCGAAAGGTGTTTCTTGATTTCGCGACAGTACTCCGACTGCATTCCTTCGTCGAGATTGCCGCAAAGGTGCTTTGCGACATCTCCACAGTTGTGTATTTTTATCATGCGCTGTTTCATTGCTTCATGTACTCGTTCAGTTCTTCCCGCAGAAACGCCCGGGCCCTGTGAAGCCGTGACTTCACGGCGGGCACGGATAAATCGAGGATCTTCGAAGTCTCCTCAGCCGATTGGCCTTCGACATCGCGCAGCACGAACACCGCTCTGTAATCGGGCGGCAGTTTGCCGATGGCACCGTCGAGTGTCTCCCGCAATTCTTTTCGGACAACACCCTCCAGTGGCGAATCCTTCCAGGACGGAATTGTCTGGATGACATGTCCGCTCCCATCGAGTGGTGGCACTTCCATGAACCCTTCCGGCTCATGGATCGAGATCGATGCCTGGTCGAGCTTGCTCCGTCTCCGCTTCATGAGACAGTTGTTTGCGACAATCTTATAAATCCACGTGCTAAACTTGGATTTGTTGTCGAATTGTTTCAGCTTGCGGTAGACGTTGACAAACGTATCCTGAAATGCCTCCTCAGCCTTTTCCTGGTCACGACACATTTTGAACGCGAAACGATAGACCAGATCCTCATAGTTCTTGACAAGCTTCGTAAAGGCCCGTTCATCGCCTTCCTGGGCCTTTCGAATAAGGAGGAGATCTTCTGATTCCGTGGGTTTGTATGTCATAGTATTGGATGCAGCAACATACAGAAAGATTCCGAGAAACAAAAAACGACCATTATCCAACTCTCTGCGTCTCTCTGCGATCTCCGCGGTTTGTCTTTACTTAAGAGCAAACCGCAAAGGGCCTGCCTGCCGGTCAACGACCCGTAGGGCAGGCAGGCGCAAAGAATAGACAAGAATGGGGGAGGCAAAGCAAAGGGCGCCTTAAGAGCGCTCCTTCGTACGATTCACCATTTGTCTTTCCCATCCCACGTCTCAGATCTCAAGCTGGCGTCTGCTTATAACATGGTTCGACCCTTCGCCAAGCTCAGGGCAAGCTTCGCTCACCATGACGGGGAGCTTTATAGCCGCGAGCGCAATTCTCTTTTTCTGCCGTCTGTCATCTGCCATCTGCTCTTTTCCATCTTCTAACTCCCATCCCCCCTCACTTCCTCACTGGTTTCAGCACCAAATCATGAAAATCAAAACTGAAGTCTGTCGCAGGCGATACTGCCCTCATTTTCACCTGATCAATGCTCCCATCCGGATTGAGAGAAAAAGTCACAAACGCGTCTGCCCGGAGCTCGCGGTCTCTCCAACGCGCAACAAACGTATCATACTGCCAATGCTCGAGGTCGCCAACCAACGACGGCGTGTGGTCGAATCGCAGGACGAGCTTCTGATTCTCCATGACAACAGTCACGGTTCCGTACCATGCATCTTTGTACGTCCCCACATACGATGGCAGCGGAAGCGGGGGTCGGGAAGAGCTGTCCCGCTTTGCTGAGATCCGGCTTTCCGTAAGAGCCATCATTGAGTCGCTCCTCGCGTGGACTCTTCTGTTTGCAGCCAGCCAGTCTGTCCTTGTCCCCCCGATAAACGAGTCAAGTACATAGTAGCAGATCGATTCGAATGCCTCGCTGGATTCCTGGTTCGTAAGGACAGCCACGCCGAGGCGCAGCTCGGGGATCATCGTAACCTTCGAAACATAGCCGGGAAGACCGCCCGTGTGAGAGACGACTTTGTACCCGCGGTAGTCGCGTATGCCGAACCCAAGGGCATAGCCGCTGAAATTCGACCGGAGAGCGGCAAATTCCGGCGCTGGAATTCCGACGGGAAGGGGAGTCACAATACCCCAGAGCTGCCGGGTCGTCGATGGTGAATACAACCGCGTTCCGTCCGCCACACGCCCGGAGTCGAGCTGGACGATCATCCACTTCGCGATGTCTCTCGCACTCGCGTTGATTCCGCCGGCGGGATTTGTGTTGTCACTGGTAAACGGCTCAACGGGCCTCACGACTCCGTCCACAGGCGCGTGCGGCGTAGCCGAGTTCACGCCGGATCCTCCCGCAGAGTGACGCACATTACTGTCCGCCATTCCAACCCTGGCCAGAATGCGGGTCGCAACAAAATCTTCCCAGGTCTGTCCCGTGACGGCCTGGATCAGTTCTCCGGCAACCAGGTAGAGAACGTTGTCATACGCATACGCGGATCGGAAACTCCGGACCAGCGGGAGATACCGCAACCGCTCCGCGATCTCGCGTCGGTTGTAGGTCGAGGCCGGCCACCAAAGGAGGTCACCCGCTCCGAGAGGAAGTCCGCTGCGATGGACAAGCAGGTCGCGAACGGTGAGCTCCCGGGTGACATAAGGGTCTGAGAGCTGGAACCAGGGAAGATAACGCACGACCGGCGCATCCCACTCGATCTTGCCCTCTTCAACCAAAATTCCCAGCGCCGTTGCCGTAAATGCTTTCGTATTCGACGCAATACCGAAGAGGGTCCGATCATCCACGGGTGTCTCCTCGCCGAGCTTTCGGACTCCGTATCCTTTTGCGGAGATCACTTTGCCGTCCTTGACGACGGCGAACGCAAGACCCGGGACCTCGAAGGTCTTCATCACACTCTCGATGTACGAGTCGATGTTTTTCGGGAGTTGCTGAGCTTCGGATAAAGAAACGCCCGTAATGAAAGCCAACGCGATGCTGACGAATACCTTTGTGGAGTGAGTGTGCATCTGGTCTTCCGTTTGATTTGACAAGGTGGATTTGTGCAGAACTTCTTAGTTGGATTCGACGACTACCGGGAAGTACTTTGAACGGAACTTCAGAGAGACGTTCACAAGGCCTATGAGTATCGGGACTTCGACAAGCGGCCCGATGACTGTCGCGAAGGCGACTCCCGAATTGATGCCGAAGACCGCGACGGCCACCGCAATAGCAAGTTCGAAATCATTGCTGCCGGCGGTGAATGCGACCGTTGTCGTCTTGGGGTAGGTCGACCCCATCCTTCGGGCAAGAAAAAAAGTTATGAAGAACATCAGAGCAAAGTAAATCGCATACGGAATTGCCGCCCGGAGAACGTCCAAAGGGAGTCCCACAATGAACTCTCCCTTTAATGAGAACATGACCAGAATGGTAAAGAGCAGCGCGACGGGGGTTACGGGGGAAAGTTTTGGGATGAATGTTCCGTGATACCACTCTTTACTCTTCAATCGGACAAGGACAACACGAGTGAGTATGCCTGCGGCAAAAGGAATCCCAAGATAGATCAACACGGTCGATGCGATCTCACCCATGGAAATCTCGACGATTGCACCGCTCAAGCCGAAGAGCGGAGGAAGAATCGTAATAAAAAAGTAGGCGTAGACCGAATACAGGAGTACCTGGAATAGTGCGTTGAATGCCACGAGGCCTGCTGCAAGCTCTGAATCGCCTTCCGCCAAATCGTTCCAAACGAGCACCATGGCAATGCACCTTGCCAACCCGACCAGAATCACGCCGACCATCATTTCGGGTTTGTCGGGAAGCAGGACGATCGCCAGGATGAACATGACCACCGGGCCGACGATCCAGTTTTGAACGAGTGAAAGAGCGAGCAATCGCATGTTCCTGAAAACAAGCGGCAATTCTTCATACCGAACCTTTGCCAAAGGAGGATACATCATGAGAATGAGGCCGATTGCGATGGGGATGTTCGTGGTTCCGGACTTGAACGTATCCCAGAATCCCGCGATGGACGGCACTGCGGAACCGAGCAGGACTCCCACGGTCATGGTGAGAAAAATCCAAAGCGTTAAATATCTGTCGACAAACGAAAGGCGTTTGACTGTGGGTTGCATGGTAATCCTTCTTGTCTGACGAACTCAGTGTCGAAAAGACAACCGCAGAGGACGCAAAGAAATGTTTAGAAGACCGCAGAGGACGCAAAAGAGTTGTGGTTAAAAAAAGAATCCCAACAATTCTTTGCGTCCTTGGCGGCTTCTTTGCGCCTGCCTGCCCTACGGGTCGTTGACCGGCAGGCAGGCTCTTTGCGGTTAGTCTTGAAAACAGGTGGGCAGGCTAGTACTCATCTGGGTTTGTTACCTTATAGACCACGGCCGCAAGTGCCCCGCCGGCAAGATTCGCGACCAGGAAGATCCAAATATTGTTGAGTGGCACCAGGCCCATCACGGTAATTCCCAGTGCAACTGCAGGGTTGTAAGCGCCGCCGGAGACTGCGCCTCCTGCAAATGCTCCGGTAAGGAGGGTGCCCCCGATTGCGAGCCCAAAATAGGAGTTCCCCGCGGTCTTCTTTGATGTGGCGACACTGAGAACAACGTAGGCTAACGCGAACGTGAACAGCGTTTCAACAATCAGCGCCCGCGGAACATCGGGGTTAAAAGGAGCGATAAAAGCGCCTGCCTTGATGTAGTTGACTATGAGCCCCGCTGCGACGCCTGCGAGAAGCTGGGAGACCATGTAGGGGACGACGTCCTTCGTTTCGCATTTGCCACGCATCCAGACTGCGAGGGTGACAGCAGGATTATAGTGCGCGCCGGAAATTGCGCCGCCCGCGTACACCATCACCGCAAGCACGAATCCGATGGCGACCGGAGCGAGGTTCCCCGCACCCGGCTCGATGACCGTGAGTCCAACGACAAGAACAAGGAAAAATGTGCCGATGAATTCGACGAGGAGTTTCTTCATGATAGGTGTCCCTTATGGAGGATATTAAAACGGGAAAGCCCCACACGACTGTTGACTGATAAGTGTGTGGGGACTTTCCGTGAAGCTCTGTGGAAAGGCGGCTACTTGGAGCTTGCGTACAACTTGCTTGCCTGAGCCCAGTTGACCACGTTCCACCATGCCGCGACGTAGTCGGGTCGGCGATTCTGGTACTTAAGATAATACGCATGCTCCCAAACATCAAGCCCGAGGATTGGCGTGCCCTTGGTCTCGGCGATGTCCATGAGAGGATTATCCTGATTCGGAGTCGAAGCGACCACGAGTTTGTCGTGCTGTTTGATCAGCCACGCCCAGCCGGAGCCGAATCTTGTCACTCCCGCATTTGAGAATTGCTCTTTGAATTTGTCGAACGAGCCGAAGTCCCGGTTGATTGCCGTCGCCAGATCACCTTCCGGCATTCCACCGCCTCCTTTTTTCATCCAGTTCCAGAACAGGCTGTGGTTGTAGTGTCCGCCGCCGTTGTTCCGGACGGCCGGGGGAAGCTTCGAGACATTCGCGAGAATCTGCTCGATCGATTTGTCGGCCCACTCGGTGTTCTCGACCGCTTTGTTAAGGTTGGTGACATACGCATTGTGATGCTTGCCGTGGTGGATTTCCATCGTCATCTTGTCGATGTATGGCTCCAGCGCATCGGTGGCGTAGGGTAGATCGGGAAGTTTGAAAGGCATAGGCGATTGCTCCTTGATGTTGTTCGAATGTGATAAGGAAAGAAT
>JBARRO010000046.1:0-22156 GCA_049644265.1 Bacteroidota bacterium | reverse complement strand
GTGTTTCAAGAGAAGCCAAAGCAAAAACAATCTTGTCCTGGAAGTCTGTCGAGGTAACACTCTTGCTTAGGATAAAAAGAGAATTAAGGAACAGCTGTTCAAAGTCGTTTGGGTTTGGATTTGAGATCAGCTCACCGAAGGAATCCAATCCAGCCTGCTTGATTAGTTCAAGAAATTCGGTCTCTACGGTTAGGTTGAATTGGCCTCTTTCGCCCAATTGTTGGACAACTTCAGGTATTTGGCCATCGTCAAAGACCCAATAGTTGTTAGTTGGAACCGCCGAGTGACCAAGTCGACCAAAATATGAACGGATCTGCGGCCAGAACATTGTCGGAGAAAAGAACCGCAGAACGGCAAGTGCCTTTTCAGTTTCCTCGGTTGCGACTTCGATACACCGTTCCTGCTCGGCGTTGACCTTCGTAATTGCAAAAACGACACCTTGGTATTCCTGTCTGAGACGTTTCATGTCGTCCAGAGCCCTTCTGGGATTCCTTTGTGTCAGAGTTTTCTCGACATTGTCAAAGAAGTCTGAGGTGTAAAAATCGAACAACACGTTGCCTAGGGTGAAGGACTTCTCAATCACAAAGTTTGAAAGTGGTATTGCAACCCTGTGATTCTTGATATCGGTTTCGGCGGAGTTAAGCAGAAAAGAGACGAATGGATCAGAGCTGGAAAGCTTTCCTATGTACCTGCCTTCAAACCAATGAAAAAGGGTGTCCGCAACGTACCGGTTACTTAGTAGTGGCTTTATCTCGCTGCGATTGGCAATTTGCTCAACGAGGGATTCAAACGAAGAATAATCGGATGCCACGAGGCCGATCGAGCCCTTAGGGGTGGGGAAGAATCGAGACGTGTCGTTACCGAATCCATCCACAGTCCCCGAGAGCAATGTTTGGCCTACCTGCTCCGCGGTCAGATGCAAATCAATATGCTTGTATGAACTGGAGAGTGAGCGCTTGGGACGATCTTTGTGATCTGGAGGCGGGCGCAACAGCATCAAGAATTCATCAGCCTTCTTGTTCAGGTATTCTTCTGCAGGCTTTGGAAGAGTTATCTTCATTGGGATGAAGTATGTCTATTCGGAAAACGAGAGTTGTCATTCTGTTAGCTGAAGCCGCGGGTCATACCGCGGCAGCATAACCAGAGGCATTGTGCAGTGAAGCCCGCGCAGCAAGGAGGCTTCTAGGCTGTCGTCTATGGCGATCTACATTCGTGGGTTCTTGAGACTCTCTTCATCGATGGCATCTCGGGCCTTCGTCAAGTACGGGATATCCTGAAGGCTCATGCCGAAAGAGGCGTACAGTTCACTGATAGCTATGAAGCCGATCTTGGCTGGAGTGAAGCCGGCGACTTGAACGTCGATCGGAATTGACCATGCATCAGATGGTGCCGGGTGCATTGACATGGTATGAGCAATCGCAGCGGAGGCGACATCGCCAGGTGGAAGTGCATAGGTCAATTGATCGGACTTCGCGTGAGAGAATCCAATTTGTAGCCTAAGTGACTGAGGTGGAATTGAGAGATGATTAAGCACGTCCGCGTATAGATCGCAGAACATGTAGGTTGTTTCAATCAACGCCAAGGGATTGATTTTCCCATCGTGGAAAGACGAGCCGTAGCAAAGGAGTTGCTCTCCGGCTGTACAAACGAAGACTAGAGTGCCGTCGCGATACAAGTCGATGATTTTGTACTCCTGTGACTTCACGCGAAGCAATTTGCCACCAACCAACTCAGCGTCACTTGCGGTGTACATATTCCAGCCGGCGGATCTTAGCCGACGCGGGTTCTCTAGACGAGAGCGGATACCACTCGTGGTCGCATCGAAGAGCGATTGCACTTCCGTAATTTGAACAGGCGTGATCGCGATATGGAAATTAGGCACATGGAACAACGAAGCGGCCTTGGCGGCTATCGTCACCCGTGAAGTAACAATCGCCACAAGGCCTCTGGACCTTTCGAGCTGTTCTTGGCTCGGCGGCAGATTGCTCTCAATAGCGCTGAGCCTCTCGAGTACTTGTTGAAGCAAGGAATTCTCGCGCCCCATCTTGATCAGTGAATGCACTCGATCGATAGAAGAAGGCTTGCTACTGTGTGAGAGCCGTTCAACAAGTCCGAACAGGATTCCTTTACGTCTGTAATTGGTACTGGGATCGATGTCTTTCTTGAGGAGAAACGGCTTTGAGTGCTCCGCTTGTGGCGGTATGAAAATAGTCAAGACCCCGAGAGAGGGTTTGAGGCGACTGCGTTTCCACTCAATGACGACATTGTCAACTTGCGGATAAATCCAGCTATTCATTACATCGTGATATTGTGCTGGGTCGATTAGGTCAACACTGAATGGACTGACGGACTCGATCCTCCTACCAGCAATTGTAGCGTTGTCGCTGGTTTGGGCGCCAATGACAATCAATCCGCCGATTCGATTCGCAAATGAGCTGACATCCTTTGCAAGCTCGGCCCTGCCTGAGTCATTCTGCAAATCGTACTTTCCGGACTTTGCTTCGAGCCACTCGTCTTCGAGGAGTCCGACGAGAACGTCGAGATCTCCTACTGAGAGTGCCTCCCGCAATTTGGATAGGTCTACAACCGGATTCTCAGGTGAGTCAGAGTTCACTGCACAAAACTTTCAGATGAGCTGCCACGGCACAGCCTGTGAATGGATAAATTTATGCGGAACAATGGGGAAATAAACCGCTGGCGAGGGATGAGGTTTTTTTGCTGAGGCCCCCTCAGGCAACCCGCCCAAATAAATATACCCCCGACATTTACCAACTGCAAATGTAAGTGCAAAATCCCATTCTCATTTTCGGGATGATGTAAGACCGGACCTGCACTTCGTCACCAGCAGCCCGGAAAACACGTCCCTGCAAGTTCTTCTGTCATCGAGTCCTTCGCCCCCCACCCACCTCCTCTCTGTGCTCCAAGCCCTTCTTCTCCCCAGCTCCTCTGCACCCTTGCTCCGTTGCTCGTCACGTAAAGTACCCCGCTCCCACAAACCCACCACACTCTCTCAACTCCTCTCCCAATTCCTTCCCCATCATTTCCTCACTCGTATCCGTGATCATCCGTGAGCGTCCGCGAAAATGTGCGTTCACTAATAGTCGGCGATTCTGCCTGCTTGTAATCCCTCCCTCTCTCCCCTTTATTTGTCCCAGTCACGAATAACCAGGCTTTGAATCCAATCAACTCCCGTTTCTTCTACCCATAACATGCTTTTTCACAAGACCAATTATCCGATAACCCAACATTTACAAACACACAGTTATCGCGCCACTTTTCGGCAAATCCGCGCCTTCTAGAGAGGTTTTTTTGGACACTCAGACTGTCAACGTAGAACAATCCGCCAGGCAAACTCTCGGAGTCTCCCTCTTCCTGCAGTCTCTGAAGCGCGAGCACCGGTCTCCCTCTACTCTCCGGGCCTATGAATCCGACCTTCAGTCCTTCTTTCGCTATCTCAACTCCAACCCGGAAATGATCAGCGCTTCGTCCATCGCGTCGGTGAACACAGAACAGGTCGAGACTTACCTAAAGACACTGGCCTCACGAAACCTCAAACTCTCAACGCTGAAGCGAAGCATCGCTTCGATCCGACGGTTCTTTCGGTTTCTTCTCGAGCAGGGGATCATCACTGAGAATCCGTTCAATCCTGTGACCATCAAACCGGTCCGCACAAACGCCCTCACAGCCGAACAGATTTTCTCACTCTTCCATTACTTCGACGATCGACTTCAATCCTCAAATCAAACGAACGTCATCAGATACCGCCGCGACCTAGTGATTCTTTCTCTCATGCTGTTCAACGGTGTTCGCCAATACCAAATCCCCTCTCTTAAGCTCTCTGCGATTGAACGCACAGCGAAAACGGTCTCCCTCGTGGTCGGCGAAAAAACAGCTGTCACTCTTGATGCACCGATCCTCGACCAGCTTCGCATGTACCTCGCTGTTCGAAGATCAAACGCCAACACGGTCTTTGTCGAGCCGCTGCGAAGCCATCCCGTCGACCTTGCAAGTCTCCGATCTTTGTTCAAGGAGCTTACCTATGCTCTCCACTTCGAATGCAATCCGAAGTCAATTTACAATACCTATCTGCATCTTCTGCATCACCCGGACGAGCGTTTGAAAATTCTCACACAATGTGCCCTCCCCAAAAATCCTTTAACAATCTACGGAGCTGCTGCAAATGAATAACTGGTTCTTGTCGACCTCACTCATGCTCTTCGTCTCCTGTTCGCATCCTTCGACATTGGATGATCCGGAGCTCATCACGGGCTTGCGCTTCTCCCCAAGCGCTTTCGACTCGTTCAAGTCCAACACGGAAATCCGCTATTCCCTAAAGTCCCCGGTCACCGTGACGATCTACCTCATCGCAAAAGGCCCCAACGGCATGCCATACCTGGTCAAAACCCTCGTGGAAAATGTCTCCGAGACCAAGGGCTCGCATTCCCACACGTGGCTTGGCGACACAAATCAGGGCTCGTTTGCCCCGAGCGGGGACTATGTCGGAATTGTCCAGATAGAAGACAAACGCTTCGAAACCTCTGTCCTCGTATTTCATTTTTGACCCTGTCGGCCATTGCCGCCAGGATAAACAACCCTCTCACTTCTCTAAAGGAGATATTCTATGTCCACCGCCTTTCATCAACTCTCACGTCACCCCGCCTCGCGGCTCTTGTCGGCCATCTCTCTTTGGCTCTTGGCCGTACTGTGGTTAGGCGGCTGCAAAGACGAGCCTTCATCAACACGATCTTCCCACGTTCAACAACTCTCCCAGCTTGAATCCGAATCCTCCGGTGAGGATTTTCTCATCTCTGCCCTTGATGAGATCCTCTCCGTCAGTGATTGGTCCGCACTCCCACCCGCCGGATCAATCCATGACACCGCGTATGCCAACCGGCAAACCAAATCTCTTCTCAAGACGAGCTCGGATACCGTCTATGCGTATGGCGAAACAACATCCGACGGCTACGGCGCAGTCGTGACCGAGCGTTTTTCTCATCCGAAGGGATTGTTACTCATCACAGTGCGAAAAACACACGGCAAGGAAGACGGACACATAGTCAGCCAAACGAAACGGTATGTCTCCTATGAGGATCTGCAGGACGATGTGCCCCAGCAGGAGAACGTCACCGAGATCTACGGGCTCGCCGCCGACACGATCGTGACTCATGTGCTGCGAAACGGCTCCCTCGAAACGTTCACGTTTCGACTCCCCGTGGTCAGCCGCGTTGTCAATCCTCAAGATGGATCTGTGCGCGTGACAAGCCGCCATGCCTCCAACGGCACAATCGTTTCAGAGATCAAGGATGGTGCCGGTAACCTCGTTCAGCTTCGGAGAAGCTACGGACAGAACGACGGAAGCATTGTCGCGCGTACGGAGTTTTCCGATCTCTCCTGGCGGCAGGTCCGCACCCTCGGCCAGCCAGACGGAGCTGTCCTTCGTGAAGTGACGTCAAGTCCGGCCAGTTCGGCAAGACTTCAGCAAGCAGCACCGGGAGATACGCTTTAACTCTCCCGGAATTATTCGGCTCACACAGACCATGACAGCACAAACCCTGACGAAGATTGTACTCCTCAAGCTCTGTATGTTGGCCTGCTCCCCCCGCCTACTTGGGCAAATCAACCCGACTGATTCGGTCCGTTTCACCGGTCCGGATCCTCTCGGGCGGGCCGTCCCCGTCCTCTCCCCCGGGATGGGGACGCCCGCTGGTGGGGGATACTCTTCAACTTCCGACAGCCTTGAACTGATCCTGTTACAAATTGAAATTCGCAAAGCCGAGGAACATCTCAGCCAGACCAGTTTCTGGCGCCGTCTCATTCCACAGATTCATGTCTCGGCCAGTTTCGGAATCCACGACGTCGCATTCATCGACCCCGCAACGTTCGTCCCATATGTTATCCCGCATGATTCATACAGACTGACAGCAGCGTTGTCTCTTAGTGATCTCTTCAATTCATCACCCAACGCGCTTGCATCTCTCGAACTCGAAAGACTCAACGCACAAATTGCCCAAACAAGATCGCGACAACACCAATCAAGACAAACTCTTCTCTTTCAACTCAACGAACTTGAAGAAGAGCTCCATGCTCTCGACACGGAGGTTACTATCGCGCAGGATCTACTCCGCTTTGACACACTTCGCTTTCAACAAGGCAAAATTGAATTCGACGCCCTGATGCACACAAAACTCAACCTCAACAATGTTACAAAAACGATTCACTTGTTTAGACTCCGTAAACAGCACGTACGTTCTGTTCTGAGCAACGAATGAATTCTCTCATCCTGTTAATCCTATTACTCCCATGAATCCTGCTCCACTTTCTCTTCTGAACAACCAATGAAATCTCTAATCCTGTTAATCCTATTAATCCCGTCAATCCTGGTCCACAACGGCGTCATCTCCTTCACCCTTTCCCAAGCAACCGACGTCGAAATCACCATTCATAATTTGTTAGGCCAACGGGTATACTCATCCACGGGCCATTTCCCAGCCGGCACACATTACATTAACCTCCACCCTCTGAATCTCCATTCCGGAGTCTACTTCATAAGATTCAATTCACCAGCATTTCGCATCACGAAAAGAATATTCATCCGACAATGAACTGTGACCATCAGTCAAGGAAATCTCAAATCCTGGCCACCCAATAATCCAACGAATCCTGGTCAATGATTAATAACGCTACCCCCATCATCTCCTCCATCCCCGGCAAACACCTCGACCCATTGCTCTTGGCTCAATCCCAGTCGAGTGACTCAACGGGATTCATCATGATTGCCTACCAGGAACGAACTACTTCCGAATCCGCTCCTCCAGCCTATTTCTACGACCTGCTCTTTTTCAGGGGATCCGAGATCTACGACTGCGCAAGAATGAATCAGGACCTCCGCTTCCATCTCCCTTTGGACACCGTCCTAACAACATTCAAGACCCTCGGTCGGACAGACTCGACGAGACTATCTCTCTTTGTCGGTCAAAATGAGGACATCCAACGCCTCCGTTCAACTATTTATCATGAGCCATGCCTGAAGGTTCCAGTACGGGCTTTGTCGAAGAATCACATAAGAGCTCTTCTCATCAACACAGGTTGCCGTCGTGGCATTATCGAGTGCAACGACTTCACAAATCCTTCTCCCGTACTCGACCTTCACGAAGTGACCTCCCCGGAGGAATTTCTCCAATATCAGCCAAAGTTTAGGAACGGCCGGCTTTTGCTCTATGACATCGAGAAGTGCAAAGACCTCGTCCAGCAACGTTATGCCTCTACATCTGTCCAGAGGAGCACACCTCCCGGACATTCACAAACTTCCGTTAACTCGAATCAATCACACATTGAACTCGCTGATCTGTCGTTCACACAGGAACCTGTCCAACCCGAGCCATCTATCGATGAAAAAGAGGCGGAGCAATTCACCCAGCTCATTAAGCAAATTCTCAACTCCCCTCCCTCTTCAGCTGAAAACACACCGAATTCAATCCAGTCCGCCAATCAAGACTCCTCTGGCGACGCATTTGTCATAACGCGCGACGGGAAAGCAGGAGAACCATTTCGCACGTCTCACAACCAGCCCAACTCGCCATCTGCACAGAAAAGCAAACCGGGTTCAAAGCGTCCATCACAGAAATCCAAACAAGAAGCCTCTGCCGATGCACGGTCAGATTCTTCTCCCACCACACACACCGTCAAGACCGACAATCCATCACCTGACTACATCAAGCTCCTCGAACGCCTCTTTCGCTCATACCGGCAGCAAATCTTTGAACAGTTCGGCGACAAGTCTGAAGAGGTCATCACAGCCGCAGAACAAAAGGTCCGCTTCCTCACGCCAGAGTTCAACGTGCAGTCTCTCAACGACCAGACAGCGCCCCTGCTCCTCGACCTGATGGAGCACATCGCCAACGACGCATCATTTCTTAAGCGCCGTCGACTGCAGGAGGCCGCCCTGACTCTGGTCGCCGACCTCTACAACAAGCACTTCGAGCTGCTCGAACAACAACGGGTAATCGACAAAGTCGAGCAATTCTACTATCGCCTCAAAAGGTAATGGTCAATGAAATGGTTTCACCACGAATGCGCGGCACGACACGACCCCAAGCTTCAGATCCTCGGCTCGACTCACGGTGCGGAGGGGCTGGGCATTTATTGGGGACTCCTCGAGGAAATCGGCCAGCACTCAGACACCTTCCACCTGAAAGTTCTTGGCCTCTACACCGAGGCAGACAAGTCCTTTGCCAATCTTGTCGAGAACATCGAACAATCTCCGACAACTCCCCTCGGACCTAACATCGACATCAATAAGATCCCAAGACTGCCAATGAAGATTCTCGCAAAAAACCTCTTCACTGCTCCGAAGACCCTGACGGCCGTCATCGCCACCTGCGTCGAGATCGGCCTCTTCGATTCCCAAAAGTGGCTGGCATTCAACGTCCTGTATAGCCCCTCGTTCGAACAGCGTGCGGACGACTACACCCGCCGTGTTCAACGAAAAACCGGCTCTGTCCGGACAAACTCCGACCAGTCTCCAGAGCACCACCGAACATACACCGGACACAATTCCGACAATCATCGGACAATCGCCGCGAACCTCCCAGCAGACAAAGAAACAGAACAGACTGAGAAAGAGATTGAGAGAAGAACAGACGAAGAATTGCTTGTCAGTAATACGCTTCACAACAACGAGTTATCAACCGGGTCTAATGGACATGGAGATGAACGCGAAGAATACGAGCTCCTCAAACAGGAACCATATCTTATCGAGTTGTCCGACGAGGGATTCCGCAACTACTGCGGCACATTTAGGTCTCAACTATCCAACTGGAACGATGACCGCCCCAACAAGTTCGAGTGGATTCCATCCGACTCGGAACTTCACAAGCTCTTCTTTGGCGGGGATCAACAACACAAGCTCACGATGTGCTACAACGCCTACAAACTCCTCGGCGAAAAGATTCACTACCCCGAACTCGTCCTTCGTGCATTGAGCCTGATGCTGAGAGCAAGCGAGAAAACCCGAATCGCCAACCCGTTCGGCTGGATGTGGTCCTGCCTCCATGGCAACGGCGACGGCACCACCCCCTGGGCCCAACTCCTCACCGCCGAAGAGGAGTCCAATATCGGCTCCTCCTTGCGCCATCGCATTCGTGCCCCATAAGCCCTCCATCTGCGAGGATTCAAACCAGCACACTCGACCTTAAGGTCGAGACATAACTTGCCTTCAACCTTAGAAGACTAAAAACACCAATAGCCCCGACCTTCAGGTCGGGGTAACAAGAACCCCAAGAGCGCAAGGTGCTTAAGCACCTTACATAAACATCATCAAATTCCCCCGGCCTTTAGGTCGGGGCAACCCGAACTCCTTAGGACCCTATGTTCCCCGACACCTTTGCCCGCGACATCGCCGAAGACCTCATCAACGATCTGACCGGATCCTGCGACCGGATTGAAATCGTCGGCTCCCTCCGCCGTCTCCGCGGAATCGTCAAAGACATCGATATCATTGCGATTCCAAAGTTTGTAGAAGAGAAGGATCAGACCCTGTTCGGCGAGCCAGTCCACGAAAACCTCTTGGAAAAGCGACTTTCACAGATGTGCATGAAAGGTGAGCTGGGGCTCGAAGCCAGCGGCCCAAAGATCAAACGTTTTCTCAAAACCGAAGACGGCGATGTCGTTCCCATCGATGTTTACATCGCGACAGAAGAAACCTGGTGGACGCATCTTCTGATCAGAACCGGCAGTCGCAACCACAACATCAAACTCGCTCGACGTGCCATCGACCTTCATATGCAACTCAAAGCCGACGGCACCGGTCTCTTATCCCCAGGTGGCACCCCACTACCAATGCACAGCGAAGAGGACATTTTTCGCCACTTGGGGCTTGCCTATCGCCCCCCACACGAACGTGAATAGGAGTCCCCACGACAACTCCATTATTCCACAATTCCATTCTTCATCATTCCAATATTCCAAAATTCCATCATTCCTCATTCTTCATTGCTCATTGCCCATTGCAAAATGACCGCTCCCACCCACATCACCTTCGCTGAGTTCATCTACCTCCTCTTACTAACTACAACGGGAGTCACCCTCAGTGTTCTCAACGCCCTGGTCATCGGCATTGCTTCGATTCTCCCCGACGTCGACACCGAAGCAAGTTACGTCGGAAAGTCAGTTCCCTTCCTCTCAAAAAGAATCGAGCGCAAGTTCGGTCACAGAACTCTTACCCACTCAGCACCATTTGTCGCTGCACTCTCAATACTCTCCCTCCCTTTGTTCGCGATAAGTCCCGACATCTTTGTCTGTTTCCTCATTGGATATGCCTCGCATCCGTTTCTTGATACGATGACCGTCCAAGGCGTCAAGCTCTTCTATCCGTTTTCACCCGTCAAATGCGTTTTTCCTCTGGAGGTCAACAATCCGCACAGCTACCGGCTTCAGACGGGATCCAAGATGGACAAACTTCTCGCACTTCTGTTTTTCCTCGGATGCATCCCCACGTTCTTCATCGCACATCAGGGTTACGAACGCTTCATTCGCACTACCCAGCAGAGTATCGAAGCCGCCGTCCGCGACTACAATGAGTTCTCCAAAGACCACCTCGTGTTCGCCAACGTCCATGCCTTCTATATGCTCACAAGGCAGCCGCTATCCGGCACAATTCAAATCGTCGGCGCCCTCAATCCACACACGCTCGTCTTTAAAGGTATGGATGGAAATCTTCACACTCTGGGGAAGGACTTTCAAGCAGATTACGTTGCTCAGGGTGTCGTGTGCATCAAAGGTGACGCCGCCCGATCCAGCGTCCGAAACGTCGACATGAGCAATCAACTCGTTTCTCAAATTACTGCCTTTGTCGACACCTCGCTGGAGCAATACTTCTTTGGTGACCTCACCACCACCGACAAGGTTTCTCTCCCGGAGAACATCCAACTCTTCAGCCCCATTACCGGCTCCGGAGGCGCCATCAAATTCAACTACGCTACCTATAGCGACATCCGTAGCTTCAACCTCGAATACGTGTTCATCTCAAAAGGAATCCTCACAGTAAAATCAATCCTCAGCGGAATGCCTGGAAGCACGACCGACTCGCTGCCCGTTTCACTGCCAAAGATCGACAACTTCACTCAGTCTTCTTTTACGCTCGACTCCAGGGAGTCTATTGTGTTCCTAAAGCACAGAGGGGATACGCTGAGGGAGAAAGAACTCATAGCAAAGAAGACTCTTGCACAGTTTTTTCAGGATCAGATCAGCCTGAACGAAGACAAAATCACCGCCATCGAACAAGAAAATGCTGCAACCATCTCCGATATCGTCCAGACGGTCACGGTGGCCGAGCAAGCCCTTGCTATAGATTCACTGGAATTTGACCACTTGCTTGAACTCTCAAAGGACGGCTTTGTCCCATCGAGCGCGCTTCAAACATCGCGTTTGAAGATCCAAAAGAGCACTCGCCTGTTCTCGCAGCTCATCTCTTCAAAGTCTACGCTCGTATCGAAATCAGCTCTCGACGTTCGCAAGCTCCGAATCGCCAATCAACAGCTCGCCGCCAAGGCAAGAGCCGCTGAGCTTCAGTCTGAAATCCGCTCCACCGTCAACGGCATTCTGGCCGACATTCGCCAGATCCAACGGAACGGCAAGACCCAGGTCACCCTGCTTATCAAGCGATTGCCCTGATTCGTCCAAGACAAACCCATGCCTTATGTATGCTCACACTGCAAACGCTCGTATCCAAATTTTCATCTTACCTGTCCCGATTGCGGTTCCTGGAATTCCCTCCACGGCCAGCAAAAGCCGCAATCGCCAGAAGACGCCCGGCCAGTCGCTCTTTCACAAATTGCCTCCGTCGTCGTTCCCAGAGTTTCTGCAAGGATCGATCAGCTCGACACGATTCTCGGAGGAGGCTTCGTGCAAGGTAGCTCCATATTGCTCATCGGCCCGCCGGGGGCCGGCAAATCAACGATGGTCATGCAGGTCTTAAAGAAAATGAACATCACTTCTCTTTATGTAACCGGAGAAGAGTCTGTCCAGCAACTCAAGATCCGCGCAGACCGACTCAAAATAAACTCCCACAAGGTCTTCCTGTTGTTTGAAACGAATGTCAACAAGATCACTTCCCATGTGGACAACGAACTCACGAAAATCCTGATTATCGATTCCATCCAAACCATGTATACTGACACCTCCGACGCCCTACCAGGTAGCCCAACGCAAATCCGCAAATGCACCTACGTCCTTCGCCGCTTGGCACAGCAAAAGAATATCATTCTCGTTATCGTCGGCCAGGTAACCAAAGAGAAAAAAGTCGCTGGGCCAAAGCTGCTCGAGCATGCAGTCGACGTTGTTCTCTATCTCGAAGTCGACGAAACAAGCGCACATCATCGCCTTCTGTTTACGACCAAAAACCGGTTCGGCTCCACCGAACCACGATGCATGCTCTATATGCGCAAAACCGGCCTGGTATTTAACCGTCTGGATGAGCGCCAATGACACTCCACGCTCCCGACCTTCGCCAGGATACCACCTTCTTCGGAAGAACCGAGGAACTCTTCCAGCTCGTTCGAAACCTCCAACGAGGACGCCATACCCTTATCATTGGAGACAAAGGCATCGGCAAAACCCGTCTCATGACTGAAGCCAAATGGATCCTTTCTGGACGAACAAAACGCATCGATTTCTCCGCCAATGTAATCACACAGGTCCGCGGACAACTCGGTATCCGGATCAACCCAAATCAATACAAAATCGTGTTCATCGAGCATACCAACCCGTTGGGCGACTGCCTCAAGGAAATGACCGAGCATCTGTTTTATAACGGCGATCTCCACATCGACATCGAAGAAGAACGCACCGATTGGTCGGTCGTCAAGAAAAAGCTCTCCGGCCTCGGAAGCATAAAACTCCAGGCTACCGTCTTCGAAGCAATTACTCGTTCAGATAAGCCATACCTGATCTTCTTCGACAACCTCGACAGAATTTCTCCCAGTCAGCAGGCATTCATGGAGACCTTGCTGAACGTCGCAATCATCTGCACCGCAGCTGTGCAAATGAAAGAGCTCTTCTTCTTCAAGAGGATCTGGGCCTCATTTACCAAAATCAACCTGGAACCTCTCCCGGAGCCTACGTGCATCCAGCTGATCAACTACTTCTTCGATAACTATCCCCTCCACATCATAGACCCGGAGCTCTACCGCACGGAAATCCTCAAAGCCTCAAACGGCAACCCCTTCCACATCAAGAACATGCTCTGGCACGGCTCCCGCGAAAAATACATCAACACCGAAGAAATCCGCAAACTCCGCCAGGTGGACGAGGGGCATTATTTCAACATGGGGCCGATCTACATATTCGGAGTCGCAATGTTCACCCTCTTCAAAATATTTTCCATCGGGACGGACAACCAGGAATTCTACATTTATTTTTCTGCACTCGGCTTCATCGCGTACCTCATCTTCCGGGTCTTCAGATCGTTCTTTCTATTCCGACCCCAAAAGTACCGATGAACAGAAAACCGTTGACAGTGTCTCAGGAATTACGTAAAGTTTGGAGGAATTGTGAAACAGCTCTCTGATATTTCGGAAAAGCTCATTGCACAACTCGGGGAACTCAACCTCGAGGCCATGAAGGCAATACTCACCTACGGTGAGATGAGCTTATCAGAAAGCCAATTCAGAGCCTTCCGCAGGAAAGTGTTGGATCTCTATGGCAGGAATGGTCTTCAAGCCAAGGTGAAAGAAGTAGTTAAGGTGTCTCTGGGTCTGGGAACGGATCGGGCCGGTGCCCCTCTTGAGAACGGGCAAGATAAGGGCAAGGGGGTGGTGACGATGACGTGACAAAGACCCGTGAAGACGGAGAGTTCAAATACGAAGTCACTGAAGGCAGGCCCTTGACAAAAGAAGAAGCCGATGAGGTCGCGCAGTTGGTCGCTAAAATGATCTTCGACAACCTCAAGTCCCAATCACATCTCAAAGCAGAGGGGGAAAAGGAATGAACATTCCCACAAGCATTCAAGCCAGGAAATTCGCAGTCGGCTATGTCCGGTGCTCCACGGATTTACAGGAGGACAGCCCCGAACAACAAAAAAAGGAGATCCTCGCCTTTGCAGAGACACAAGGGTTCTCGATAATCGAGTGGTTTGTCGATTTCGGGAAATCCGGGACAACCTTCGATCAGCGGCCGGAGTTTCAGAGACTCCGTAGAACAGTTCAGGAATCCCCAAAATTCCAGGCGGTAATTTGCTACGATGAGAGCCGATGGGGCCGGGCCATAGACGCAGAGGAGAATACGTACTGGAGGGTCCATTTTCGAATGTGTGGTGTGGAAGTGCTGCTGGTAAAAACTTCCGTCGATCCCAAACACGAATTCGCCCCCATGCTGAAGGCCTTCGAAGGTGTCCAGGCTTCTCAGTACAGCAAGAAGCTCTCTGAGCTCACGCTGAGAGGTGCAAAGAGTAACGGCATCTATTCGAACGGTGGATCAGCTCCCTACGGATACAAACGTATAGCAGTCAACATGAAGACCGGAACAGAGCGGGAGCCTGCGGTTGGGGAATATGTCGTCCGGCACCAGGAAAAAGTAAAGTGGGGAAAAGGATTGCCGGAAGAGATCCAAACCGTCCATTACATCTTTGAGCAACGATCAATGGGAGTCGGATATGTTCTTATTGCCGAAGCGCTGAACCAAAAGAACATTCCTTGCCCGAAACGTGGGAGATGGCGAAACAAGGATCAGAAATGGAGCACCGTGACCGTCAAAACGATCATTCAGAACCCGACCTACTACGGCGCCCGTGTTTATAACCGCAATTCAATGAGTTCAATACAGGCACAGTCAAAAGGGCGCGACCTTAAGAAGCACACAAGCTATCCACATTGGACAAATCACCCCAACGAGTGGACTATCGTTGAAAATGCCCACGAAGCCCTGGTGACAAAGGAGCTTTGGGAAAAGGCCAATTCTCTTAACCACACTCGGACGGCTTCTACACCGAACCGGCACTCCTACAAGAGTCCCTATCTCCTAACCGGATTGATCAAGTGTTCATCCTGCGGATTTGCATTTCAGGGATGGTCTGGCAGCGCAAAGGGAATCAGCTACTCGAAATACATCGATGGAGGATGGAAGAACAAACGCGTTTGCACGTTCTTGGCCATCCCAAAGGAAAAGCTCGAACGCTTTGCGATTCAGGCGGTCAAGGACACGCTTGCCGACCCCCTTACCTTGGACAACATCGAACACCACCTGCAACTTATGTTTCACGCGGAGCCAAAACAAAAAGAGCTTGAGATAGAATCGATCGAGAGAGCGATCGAAGAAAACCAGCTCAGAAGAAGGAACTTAATGGAGATCATGGAACTTCGGAAGGACGGCGCCAGTCTTAGCACACTGATCGACCGCCTTGAGCAGCTGGAGGGAGAGAAGAAATACTTAGAGGGAAGACTTTACGAGGCAACGAAGATAACCGAGAATGAAGACCTCTCTGCTGATACCGCTCAGGCAGTTGCAAGTTATCTTCTCAATTTCGAGGAAGTATTCGAAAACGCCGACCCCTTCAAGAAGAAGTTGTTGTTAAAGAGGTCCATAACCAGCCTCCTTGTTGATCGGCAACAAGGGGTGGTCCGACTTGCCGTCAGCCGAATCCCAGCAGTCACCACCCAACTCGAGCAGCTCCTACAAAAAGAAACGGCAGCCACAAAAGTTGTGACTGCCGTGAGTAGCGGGGGCAGGACTTGAACCTGCAACCTTCGGGTTATGAGCCCGACGAGCTACCAATTGCTCCACCCCGCGATCTTTGATTAGATAATATAGTCACAATTCCTTCGTTAGTCAAGGTGCGATTTACTTTTCTCCAGAAGGATCCAAACCAACCCCAACAAATCGTCAACACCTTCCTTCGTGACCGCGGAAATCACAACACACTCGATTCCCTTCCCAAATTTCACTTTCTTCAACGTTCGTTTTTTTACTTCATCAACAATATCGAGCTTTGTCAACGCAACAATCTTCGGTTTTCTGGAAACCTTCGGACTGAATTTCCTGAGTTCGGCCATCAGTATTCGATAGTCCCTCTTCGGATCCTCGCTGGTCGATTCAATCAAAAAAACCAGAACCGTTGTTCGCTCTATGTGCTTGAGGAACTGAATTCCGAGACCCTTCCCCTGATGAGCTCCTTCGATCAAGCCCGGAATATCTGCCACGGCAAAACTTTTTTCATCGCTATACCGGACAATGCCAAGGTTCGGAGTTAGCGTCGTAAATGGATAATCTGCAATCTTGGGCTTCGCTGCTGAAATAACTGAGATGAGAGTCGACTTCCCAACATTCGGAAAACCAACGAGACCGACGTCGGCGAGAAGCTTAAGCTCAAGACCCAACTCCAATTCTTCCCCCGGCGTTCCGGACTCCGCTCGACGTGGAGCCTGGTTCGTCGACGTTGCAAACTCGGAATTCCCCTTTCCGCCTTTTCCACCCCGGGCAATGACAATTTCATCTCGGGCGTGAACTAGATCCGCGAGAATCTTCTTCGCCCTCAAATCACGCACAACAGTGCCGCAAGGAACCCTCAGAACTGTGTCAACTCCCGATTTCCCTTCCTGATTTTTTCCCCGGCCGTTCTCGCCCCGCTCAGCGACATAGCTACGCTTGTATCGGAAATCGAGGAGCGTGTTGAGATGACCGTCTGCACGGATAATCACACTTCCCCCGCGACCACCGTTTCCGCCGTCAGGACCCCCTTTGGGGATAAACTTTTCGCGCCGAAAGCTCACCACCCCATTCCCGCCGTCTCCGGCTTTCACAGATATTCTTGCTTCGTCTATAAAATGCATGGCCGGGTACCTTGAGTACAATGAAAACGGAGAGTGCTGGAGTTATTTTGAAGAATGGAATCTTGTGTAAACGCGGTCAGTAAAGCTCACAGCTTCTTTCGAGAAAGGGTCAACTTCTTGCGCGAGAAAAAGAGAATCAAGATAATGTGATGCTTCCTCCCAGGAGGCCAGGGCATTCACCTTTTCCAGCGCCTTATGAAACGATGCCTCGTCCCTCTTGAAGATCGATCGAATGAACCGCTTGCGCTCCAGCTTGGAAAAGTAGACATGGACATCATCGAAAGAACCCGACGCGACACTTTTCACGGTCTCGGGCACTTGGATCGTCTCGAAGGAAGGTTCCTCCCCATTACCAATGGGTACCCCAGAATCCTTCGCTAACGATACTTCTGAAATCGGATCTGTCGTTTCCGACTCTTCCATATCAGCTCGGGGATCGGCATTGCCATTCTCACCGGAGTGTTCAGGTTTTGGCTCCGGAATGATTGCTGCGTCTTCATTCCCCGTTCGAACCTTCTCAATGATTGTCGCAAGTGTCGAAATGGTAAGTTGGCTGACAGAGTTCCTGTCACGCTCAGCTTCGAGCCGCTCTTTGATATTGTCCAGACTCTTATCCTCAAAGAACACGATCGCCGCGTTGGTCGGGAGCGTCGGTTGGTCAAACTGGTCGTGGGAAGCAACGGTACCAGCATCAACAAAGGCAAATAGCGCGCGCGTCATGCGTGCCAATTCCAGGCTTGAGTGCTGAGAAACAACTTCACGGTCGATTTTCTGTAAAAGCGACCTGAATTACTCATAGGTCATTTCCGTCAGGCCGTGTTCCACGATATAATGCTTGATGAGATCAACAAAATAAGTGTAGCCAACACAATAAAAGAGCTTGTTTTCGATTGTCGACGTCGATATCCGGCGCTGGTCTCCGAAGATGAAATTGACCAGGGTCCATTGTGGCCGACAGAGATAGTTGAATTGAAAATGCACCGCTTCGTCGAGCAGGGAGTCGAATTCCTGGCGGGTGAACTGATAATGCTGGATAAGAAGCAGATCAATCTGGTGTTGGAGACTCATGATCTCAGGATGTGAGTAGGGGAATTTCTTCGACCGGATCTCTAAACTTCGTTCCTGTTGAAGCCCCTTTTCAATTTCGGCCTTGACATAAGCCCTGATAGCCGGATGAACATCACGGTTCAGGAATTCTCTCAGCGTAATGGTATCCCCTTCGCCGATCGTCTTCGAACGGACCGCCTGAATAATGGACTCTATCTCGGACTCAAAAATATATCCCATAGGCAATCAGTTGGATCAGCTAGTGCCGCTCCCAATAAGTAAGATTGTATCTGGTAACATTGAGAAGTACAAATTGGAGCGGCACTACTGCCTTTTTTGAATGGGCTTTAGTATGAACCACAAGATTACTTTCTAGAGGTGGCACTAGTTGCCGCGTTTTCCCACTAGCGTCGTCACGCGATCAATCTCTCTCTGTGCAGCCGTTTTAAATTGCGTATCAGTGTCTTTGCGGTCAATAATCTGTTTGTACATGGTAACCGCCTGATCGTATTTGGACATCTTTTCGTACGACTGGCCGGCCATATAGTACGACGTCGAGATCCAATCGACCTTTCCCCTTTTTGATACCAGGTAGGGAACCTTGAGAAACTCCAGAATTGCCTGCTGGTGCTCGCCCTTGTAGTAGTACCCCTCGCCGATGTAGTAGCGCAATTCAGCTTCGAGGTCGGCGTTTGCATTCTCCAGAAGACTCTGAAGATGCAGAATTGACTGGTCATAGTACCCGAGTTTTTGGTACAACACTCCGATATCGATGCGCTTATTGATGAGCTCAGAGTCATCGGGAAATCGATCGATGTATTTTCGCGTCAGCTCAAGGGCACCGTCGTAAAGAGCCAACTCTTTGTATGTCATGATAAGGTTGTTCATCGCAAATTGAACCAGCTCCGGTGAGCGTTGCTCGCTATCCAGAATGACCCTGTAATTTTTGGCTGCGGCGTCCCATTGCTCGAGGTTATAGTAGGCATTGCCGAGCCCCAACCGGGCGCGCGGGGCGATCGGGTCATCGGGATACAATGCCAGAACAGAATCATAGATCTGGACCGCCTGTTGAAGTTTCTGGTCCAGTTCGTACGTCCTCGCAATCCAATACAGAGCTTCCGGCACAATCGGGGCATTGGGATATTGCGTTGTCACAACGTCAAACCGTTGTTTTGCTTTTTCGAAGTCATCTTTGCGGAGGAGATATCGTCCTCGTTCGAATTCAAAATGCGCAGCATCATTGGCCGCGCGAGGGTTGCTTTTCACAAACACCGACATTCGCTTGTCGGCTTCCTTGATATTGTCAAGCCTGAAATAGCAGACGATGATTTGGGCCTTGAGGTATTGCTGCATACTGTCGTTCTTTGCCTCGAGCAATGCCTCCTCATACTTCGGGAGTGCACGCTCATATTGATCGCTGGAAAACAGCAACTCTGCGGTTTCCAAAGCCACGGAGCTCAGCCCTTCCCCCTTCCGATACTTGGCCGCTTCCTGCAAATACCGAGCTGCGAGATCCAGATTGTTCTCTGCTTTCGCGATGCCCGAAAGGTTGTAGTACACCTGGCCTGCGAGCTCCGATGAGGGATCCCGAGAAAGATATTCTGCGTATGCTTTTTTCGCCTCCGACCTGTTTCCAAGCGATTCGTAGACGGTCGCAATTCGATAAACCAGCTCCTTCGGTGGATCGGAGACGGTGAAATAGTCGTTTTTCAGGGTGTGAAGATGCCTGCGATAGTACACGATGGCGTTCGGGTAGTCATGCGCATTGTAGAACGCATCTCCTCTCATCCGATCGAGGTCACGACTAAATTGGGAGTAGAAAAATGTCTTTTCAAGTCTATCCAGATAGGATATCGCTTCCGCCGGGTGCGCTCGTTCGGATTCGTACTGAGCAAGGAGAAAGATGCACTGGGCTGTTCTCGGGTGGGTCGGATATTTTGAAAAGAATTGACGGAGAACCGTCGCCGAGGAATCCTTCTCACCCATAAGACCAAGCAGATGGCCGAGTTGGAACATTGCTTCCGCGGAGACTGTTCGATCAGGGTATTTCTCAAGAAGCAGTTTGTACGCCGTTGAAGCGTCTCCGTAATTTCTGGATGTCTGGTAGGATTGGGCCAGCGTCAGAAGGATGAGATCCCTTCGTCGGCTCGTGGGAAACCTTGCCAGAAAATCCGTGCCAAGTTTTCGCATTTCCGAGGGTGACTGTGCGAGGCGAAGGTGCAACTGAAAGAGAGAGGTTATGGCGTCGTCTGCAAATTCATTGGCCGGATAAAGGCTCATAAGAGAGTCATACGTGGCAATGGCAAGCTTTGCGGTTCTGTCATCATTTGGATTGTGTTCAAGACCTTCTTTCAAGGATGTGTACTCCAGCGATTTGGCCAGAAAATACCACGCAGCAGGCCTCTTGGAGGTTTCAAGATCAGTCCCGAGTGCGGCCTGGTATTGCTGCGCAGCCTGTACGTAATCCTTCAATTCGTGGTAGTAGATCTCGGCAAGGCGGTATGCAAGATCGCCCCTGCCTTTCTGTGCAATGACATCGCCGACAAGCAACGCAAGTTTTTCGAAGCCCAGTTCTTTGTTTTTTAATTCGAAAATATCAATTTCCCGGACCCGCTGTTCAACCTGATCCAGGAGGTCGCTGCTCGGAAATCTCAACCGGAGGCTTTCGAATCGTTCCCGGGCCTCATCGTACGATCCCATTTGTCGGAGCGTGGTGGCAAATCCAAAGAGTGCCTCGTCGGCCCAAGGCGACCCAGGAAATTTTTCGAGGACGCTTAGGAACAAGTCTGAAGCGATTCGAGAATCCTTGAGCTGCAGAGAAGAAATTTGTGCCGCTTCAAGAAGAATTCGAGGAGTAAAGTTGTCAGGAGCAAATTCGTCACGGTAGGTTCTTGCAAGCCGCAGAGCCTCGTCAAAGCTGCCCGACATCGAGGCCGCCTTGAACGCTCCGATGACAATAGCGCGACGATCGACCGTCCCAGCACTGTCATTATTCGCTCGACGGTAATAATCTCCCGCTTTGTTGATCTCTGCGTTTTTTTCTGCCGCAAGGCCCGCCTTGTACCAGGCTTCGCCTCGCCGCAAACCCAGGATGCGGGCTGCCGCCTCAAATTGCCGTATCCCTTCTGAGAACTTTCTTCCCAGGGAATAGAAATCTCCAATTTCTATCAACGCATCCTGCCGAAGTTGTCCAGGAGCCCTCAATGAGTCTGAGACCACGATTCCCCAGAGCTTCATTGCGTCTTCGTTATTGCCCGCCTCGTGCTGCAGGGAGCCGAGAGCAAACAATGCTGAATCATAGCTCGGCGTTGAGCGGAGATTCCTGACGATTTCCTGCAACGAATTCTCAGCGTCACTATTCTTCCCTAATTTCACGAGCGACTGAGCCAACATCAGAAATGCGCGAGCCTTCAAAGCCGGGTCTGTTGCCCCGTCGGCAACTCGTTTACATTCTTGTCGGGCAGCTTCATAGTCGTGTTCGGAGGAATAAATGTCTGCGAGTTTCAACCGTGCCGGCAGAACCTCTGTTGAGGAGTAATCCTGAACGAGGGAACGAAGAACCTTTTTCGCATTTTCGTGATCACTCAGGCGTTCAAAATACTCCGATGCTTTCAGGAGCGCCTGAGGTGCATACTTGCTTTTTGGATGGAAGGTCTTGACCCGCTCGTACGCAAGCGCTGCCTCCCTCAGATTGTTCAGGGCAACATACGCCTCTGCAACATTTATCCAGGCTTCTGGGGCCTTCAGGTTTTCGGGATATGCGAGCGCGAAATTCTGGAAGGTGAAACGCGCATCATCGTATTTCCCCATTTTTGTCTGAGCGAGGCCGAGATAGAATCGTGCCTCGATGCCCTGTTGGGTGTTCGGATAAAGGTTGATAAACTGTCGAAGCTGTTCCAGCGCCAAGTCGTACAGTTTGTCATTGTAGAGGTTGATAGCAAGCTTGAAATCCGCGTTTTCCTTCGTGTCCTGCGCTCGTACTTGAATCACTGAGAAAAGGCCTAGAAACAACAGGAAAGCCGGATATTTCATATTTTTCAACATCCTACTGAAAAGTAACCAATAAACGTCCTATTAGCAATTAAAGAGGCGGTTCCGTTTATTTGGCGAGGGGATTTGATTTTTTCAAGCTGAGTTCGTAGATTTTTCACAGTTCACTAGCTGAAGTCGTTGGCGGACGATTCAGCGGTCAGGATTCACCGAATTGATCTTTAACCCCCCAGCGTCGCCCAGTACGTCCCCCTCGTACAATTTATTTCAAGGCTTGAGTTTGATACCAAGTCCCGTAT
>JBARRO010000045.1:0-4008 GCA_049644265.1 Bacteroidota bacterium | reverse complement strand
CAGGCCACACAGTTCACTGGGAAACAGACCCCCAGCACCGGAAGCATACTCCCTTCGTCAGGTGGCCAATGCTTGACTCAGGGAGAAAACTAACTTACCATTGGCACCACTGCAGGGGGCTGGTCATCTGTGATCTGCATTCTGACCCCTACGCACCCAGGATTCAAAGTCGTGGGCTTCGGGCCTCGTCCTGTCGTCGCGGTTCGGATTCCTGAAAAAATCCTTCGACCAAGGTCGAGAAGCTGATGGTCGTGTCTGCCATCTGTCATCTGCCGTCTGCCGTCTGCTCTTTTCCATCTTCCATCATCCATTTTGCCTTTTCCTTTCCCCACTCCTTACGCACCCACGATTCAAATCGTGGGCTTCGGGCCTCATCCTGTCGTCGGGATTCGGATTCCTGAAAAAATCCTTCGACCAAGGTCGAGAGGCCGATGGTCGTGTCTGCCATCTGTCATCTGCCGTCTGCTCTTTTCCATCTTCCATCATCCATTTTCCCTTTTCCTTTCTCCTTCTTACGCACCCACGATTCAAAATCGTGGGCTTCAGGCCTCATCCTGTCGTCGGGATTCGGATTCCTGAAAAAATCCTTCGACCAAGGTCGAGAGGCTGACCTTCTTTCATTCTCCAACTCCACAATACTATCTAAAATCTCCCGCGAAGACCCAATTCACCAGCCTGCCTTTCTCGTTGACGACAACCGTGATGGTATTGTTCGCGTTCAAGCTCGAAATGGCGGCGAGCGAAACGCTGTCTGCGGTTGCCGTGGCAGTGTAGACGCCGTTCCCGTTTGACTTCATCCTTGAAGAAATAGAAAATCCAGTGTACGAACCTTGCCCTCCGCCCATCGTTGACGGACGCACCCGGTACTGATAGGCCTGAGCGGCAATGATGTTCAGGTCTTTGATCATGGCGTCCTTGTTGGACTGTGCCGGGTTGACCCCTGCAGCACGGTCAAGTCCTTCAGCGAGCAACGTTTGTTGATAACTCAATCCGAATCCGTTTGAAAACCGATCGTCACGAGAGTCCTCTGCAATCTTCACTCGTCGAAAGACTTGCGGGTTTTTCGCACGAGGCGAGAACATCAAAAGAGAGGAATCCGTCACAACAATACGGTATTTCGAAACCTTTCCGCCCGGTTTCAGCGAACGCATGGTTAACGAATCCCCGGCGATCGAGTAGACAGTGGAATCTCTCGACATGTAAATGCGGAAACGGAATATTCCGTCGGGCGTGTACTCCTCAAATGCGGTCGTACCGGTATCATGTCGATACCACCACACACCCTCGACCGTTTTGTCCATGGGTGTCCGTGGAACAGCACGCCGCATGACCGTCTTCGGTCCGTTCAACCGTTTATCCGTCACCATGGAATCACCCGCCACGACAAACCATACTCCCACTTCCTTGGTTGGCGTATCCGCCATGCTCTGATAAAGACTATCGCCCTGGATGCGATACTTGCCGTCAACCAAAACGCCGAAGATTCGAACGCACAATGTATCGTTGACCACTTCGAACGTGCTTGCGAGACCCCCCTTCGTAGGATTCATCGATTCCCAACGACCGACAAGTTGTTGGGATGTGATTGTCGTCTGCGAGACGGCCTGTTCCCCCGACGCAATAAGGAACAGCGCTGAGAGGAAACGATGGTAGCGTTTCATAGACCTCCCCTTGAACGAATCAAAGTTACTTTTCCGCCGGAATCATCAGCACATCGAGCATGGGCATGGGTTGATGTTTCCCAAGATCGCCAAGCCATTGTAACACTTGTTCACGCGGTTTGAAGATGCGGGCAAGGGGAAGAGTCAGATCGACCGTCTCCACATCACTCGAATAAGCCAGCTCAAATTTGGAGACAATAAGCTGAACTCCTGCCTCTTTGGCAACCACTTCAACTTCGGCCTTATGTTTTTCGAGGATTTCGGCAACCGATGCGGTACTGAATGCACGAAGGTGGGCTAACACCTGCTGCATTTGCGCCGATTTTTCAATCTCCCGAATGAGTGAGTCATTCTTCGCAGCCTTTGCCTTCGACATTTCATCCCGCAGATGAGTGACAAATTCCATTCCCTCGGCGGAATTACTGAAGGCGATGGCAACTGCGCGTGAATCGTATGTCCCGATCTTCGTCGCTGCGGGTGACGAAAAGCCGACGATCAGGACTGCTATGCAGCCCAGGGCAATCAGCAAGACGACAAGCTTGTTCATGGTTGTCTCCTGTGATAGATGATTCGATGAGAATTCTTGACACGTAGTGGTGAGGGCGAATGAGTTCACTTGAGAAGAATGACTTTTCTCATCAGGGATTTCCCGTCGAAGGCAAGTCGCGCGAAATACATGCCGCTTGCCAGGCCCTTCACGTCAAACGTTACCGCGACATATCGTCCCGCCTCCGCTTCCCCTTCAAAGACCGTTGCGACTTCTTGTCCCAGAATGTTGTGGATTTTCAGCGTTGCAGGTCCGTTCGATGGTACAGTGAACCCAATTGTTGTGGATGGGTTGAAGGGATTCGGATAATTCTGACTTAACATGAATTCCCTGGGCGCCAATCCAACTTCCACCTCCACTTCCCTATAGTTTCTCAATGTTCCATCGTTGTTGATCTGCCTGATCCGATACGCATATCGGCCGGCAGCAGGGACTTTATCGACAAACGTGTACTCGCGCGATGTGGTGCTCGTTCCCGAAGCGGCCACAAATCCCACCCGTACCCACTCACTGACAACTGATGACCGACTGCTGATCACTCTTCTCTCTATCTCAAATCCATAGCTGCTCACTTCGGTCAGTGTGCTCCAATGGAGGTCCGCATTGAGGTGATTCGCCACAACGTTGAATCCGACAAGCTCAACGGGTAACGTGATATCGGCAGCGTTTGTCATGCCGGCGATGTAGGCATGAGCGGTGGAAAAAACACCGGTAAAATCTCCCCCGGCATAAATTGTCGCATTGGATGCTGAAATTGCCAGAGCGCGCACCGTGCCGTTCGCATTCGGGTCCCAGCTCGTGGCATTGCTTGTGTTTGTCGATGCATCAAGCGCCGCAAGATTGTTTCTGGACGTTCCGGCAATTGTTGAGAATGTTCCACCTGCGTAGACCGTCGAACCGGAGACTGCGAGAGAGAGAATGCTGCCATTGGCATTCGGGTCCCAGGCCGTTGGTGTTCCCGTGGCAGCATCGAACGCAGCAATATGGTTCCGTGCTGTGCTCCCGACCAGGGTGAAGTCCCCGGCCACGTACAATGTTGCACCGGAGACGGCGAGGGCGCGGACTGCAGCGTTGGGGGTGGGAGGGGACCAGCCTGCGGGAATATTTCCTGTTGTCGCATCGAGCGCGACAATGCGTTGCCGCCCTTGAATATTCCCGAAGGAGCCTCCAACGTAGATCGTCGAGCCGGAGACAGCAAGCGCGAAGACAGGGCTCAAAGTTCCGGATGTGGATGGATTCCATGTCGATGCATCGTAGGTCGTGCTCATGTCGATTGATGCGAGGTTTTGCCGGCCGTAGTTTCCGAGCCATGCAAAGTTTCCCCCCGCATAGATTTTGGTAGCGGATGCTGCTGTCGCAAACACGGTATTATCCGCACCCGGCTGCCAGCTCGTCGGACTTCCTGTCCCCCGATCGATCGCCGCAAGTTTTCCTCTCGCTTGTCCCCCCATATTGTCGAAATACCCCCCGGCGTACACCACGGTGCCGGAGACAGCGAGACACGTCACCCAGCTGTCCGCGTTAGGATCCCAGCTCGTAACGGCTCCCGTCGTTGCATCAAGAGCAGCGATATAATTCCTCGTCACGGTTGCTCCTCCCACAGGACCCACACTCGTAAAGCTCCCTCCGATGTAAATAGTGTTTCCACTTGTTGCGACGGCATAAACCGATCCATTCGTCGTGTAGAGATTGTCCTGTATCGATTGCCCGAGTACCCGGACAGAAGGCAACAGACAGAGAATGGCGAATGAAAGCCCCGCCGGAAATGAACTTTTCATGTGTTTACTCCTTGGAATAAAT
>JBARRO010000044.1:0-5047 GCA_049644265.1 Bacteroidota bacterium | reverse complement strand
TTCTTAAAAAACACACCCTTGTTCCTTTGTCCGAGGCAATTCAGAATATCCACTTTCCCCCGGACCTGGGAGCCCTCTATTCTGCAACGGATCGTCTGAAGTTCGACGAACTTTTTTTCCTTCAATTGATGCTCGCGATGAAGAAAAATGGCCTCGTAGAGAAGCCGGGGATTTCATTCAGGACCGAAAGCCCGTTGGCTCGTCGACTTGTCGACGCTCTCCCGTTTGAACTCACAAAAGCACAGCGAAGAGTTTTGAAAGAAATCGCAACCGACATGGGAGCAACGCCCCCCATGAACAGATTGCTCCAGGGCGATGTGGGAAGCGGCAAAACCATCGTTGCGGCACTCTCCGCACTCGTCGCTATCGACAACGGCTACCAGGTTGCCTTTATGGCGCCGACCGAAGTCCTGGCCGAGCAGCATTATAAGACCCTCGGTGCTTACCTGAGCGGAATGCCAGTAAATGTTCGACTCCTGATTGGCGGGCAAAAAAAGAAGCTTCGGGAAGATATCCTGGAGGATATCAGGAGCGGAGGGGCAGCTCTTGTCGTCGGCACACATGCGCTCATCGAATCGAACGTCAATTTTCACAAGCTCGGACTCGTGATTATCGATGAACAGCACCGGTTCGGCGTTCTTCAGCGAGCTACGCTGCAGCAAAAGGGAACAACGCCGGATGTACTCGTCATGACCGCAACGCCGATTCCGCGAACTCTCGCCATGACTCTCTACGGCGACCTCGACATTTCAACAATCGATGAACTTCCCGCGAATCGCAGGCTCATCAAGACTGCCGTTCGCACGGAAAGCCAAAAACAGAAGGTCTACGATTTTGTGAAGTCCGAGGTGCAGAGCGGCAGGCAGGTCTATATTGTGTTTCCCCTGATTGAGGAGTCCGAGAAACTTGACCTCAAGGCCGCCACAAAGGAGTTTGAGCTCCTTCAGAAGAAGGTGTTTCCGGAAGCATCGCTGGGATTGCTTCATGGACGCATGAAGTCAGAGGAAAAGGATGACGTGATGTCCCGATTTAAATCAGGGAAGATTCACATCCTTGTCTCGACGACGGTCATTGAGGTGGGGATTGACGTTCCGAATGCAAGCGTCATGATTATTGAGAATGCGGAACGTTTTGGCCTCTCCCAGCTTCATCAGTTGCGGGGGAGGGTGGGGCGGGGGACAGACCAATCCTACTGTATTCTGATCTCCAACGCGCAGTTGTATGCGAAGAGCTTGAAAGGCCTCGATCCGGACGAATTGGAACGAGAGGAGTTAAATGCAAAAACCCGACTGGAGACGATGGTCAACACGGGCGACGGCTTCAAAATCGCGGAAGTCGACCTGCGATTACGCGGTCCGGGGGACTTTTTCGGAACAAAACAGAGTGGTGTGCCCGGATTGCGCCTCGCAAACCTCGTCGAAGACGTTGAGCTCGTCTCCCGGGCGCGAACGGAAGCGTTCGACCTGGTTCATCGCGACCCCCAGCTTCGAGATCCTGCAAATCTTTCCATCCGTCACTACTTCGAATCCCACTACAAGAACCTCATCGCGCTCGGCGAAACCAGTTAATACCACGAAGTGCGCTAAGTGCACTAAGAACCAATGAAAGACTCCCGGAATCTCGCTTTGTACTACCGAGAAAGATTCCGGGAGTCTCTCGAAGCATGATACGAAGTACACACCTTTCGTTTTTTCCTCCGAAGAGAATTCAGTCGCTCATCGTACTGTTGGTGACGGATGGGTTGTCCGGATCGCGACGAAAAGTTTTCATCTCATGTCAAGTCCCTCGACCGATCCAAGAGTCGAAAAATGCCGAAAACACTTGACAACAAGCTGTAAAAGATTATATTTGTAGTAGATGTATCGTTCATTGAAACAAGAAAGCACATCGCTCAACACTTGAAAGGTTGAACAAGCTGCTTGTTAAATAAACTGAATGTCGCTCTCGTCTTCAACATGAAGAAGGAAGCGGACGAAGTCTCGAACTCCGGCGACGTCGGAGACAACCAGCGCAGTGTCGATGTAGTTACGCGGCCGAGACCTCAGAAGACGAAAGCAGACACATACGCAGAATGGGATACTGAAGAAACCATTCTCGCCGTCAAAGCGGCGCTCGAGCAACATCACAACGTCACCTTAATCGAAGCCAACGAGGAATCCTACCAACACCTCCTTCAGGTTCAACCCGATATTGTCTTCAATATCGCTGAAGGATTCCGAGGTCCCTCCCGCGAAGCTCAAATTCCCGCAATCCTGGAGATGCTCGGCATCCCGTACACCGGATCCGACGCCCTGACTCTTGGAATTTGCCTGGACAAGGCCCGCGCGAAAGAAATTCTCTCGTACCACAGCATCCCGACACCTCCGTTTGCAGTTCTCTCAAATCTGAAAGATCTGTCATCCTGCACCGTACCGTTTCCGGCGATGGTAAAACCTCTCCATGAGGGATCCAGCAAGGGAATTTTCAATTCTTCCGTCGTTAGAACCAAAAAAGAACTTCGTTCGCAGGTTGAACAGATCCTGTTCGATTACGAAGAACCTGCACTCGTCGAAAAATTTCTTCCCGGGCGCGAATTTACAGTTGCTCTTCTTGGAAACGGGGACGATGTCCAGGTACTTCCCATTATTGAAATAAAATTCGATTCGTTGCCGCAAGGCGTGAATCCCATTTATTCCTATGAGGCAAAATGGATTTGGGACACGCTTGAACACCCCGTGGATGTCCATGAGTGCCCTGCCAAGATTTCACACGATTTGGCAAATTCCATATCGGGAATCTGCAAAAAAGCCTTCAAAATCCTCAACTGTCGGGACTGGTGCCGAATTGACATACGGCTCGACGAAAACGGGAATCCCAACATCATTGAACTCAATCCACTTCCAGGAATTCTTCCAAATCCGGAGGAACATTCATGTTTTCCGCAAGCTGCCCGCGCGGCGGGATTGGATTATTCCAACCTGATTAATTCTGTGCTTGACGTTGCCGTCAAGCGCCACGGCCTCGCCTGAAAATCTCATGATTCTTATTCCCTAACCCCCAAAAATCAATTGCTTATGGCAAAGAAGATCCATGTCGCGGTCGTATTCAACGAACCCACGGTCAAAACCGAAGAGGGGCGCAAATACATCTCCGCAAACGGCCGCCTTGAAGCAATGGCTACTCATTCCGAGGTTGTTGCCGGATCCGCGAAAGAGAACGTTGACCTTTCCGAGATCGGTGTGCTGGAGGAACGGGAGCATGTGGAGCAGGCACTGAAAGAAGTGGGATACAAGACTTCAATTTTCAACATGAACGGGGATCTTCGACGGCTCATCAAGTTTGTCGAGGAAAAAGAGCCGGACATCGTTTTCAACCTGTGCGAATCGGTGGGTAACGAGTCCATCCACGAGATGCACGTTGCGGGAGTGTACGAACTTCTCGGCGTACCCTATACGGGTGCGGGGGCGTTTGCCCTTGGAACCTGCCTCAACAAGGTTCGGACCAAGGAAATCCTATCTCACCACAAGATACTCAACTCACGATTTGCCTATTTCAAGAATGTCAACGAAATCGGGATTGACGACCTTGACCTTCGCTTCCCGCTGATTGTGAAGCCTTCACACGAGGATGCGAGCGTCGGCATCGAGAATGAATCCATTGTCGATTCCATCGCCGCATTGCGCAAGCGCGTGCGCTACATCTTTCAGAATTTCGACCAGCCGGCCCTCGTCGAGGAATACATCGAAGGGCGGGAGCTGAACGTTGCCATCATGGGGAACAAGCGACCGATCATTCTGCCGATCTCCGAAATCGATTTCTCAAAGCTTCCGGCGAATTATCACAAAATTGTGACCTACAACGCAAAATGGGTGGAGGGAACAGAGGAATTCGTCGGCACCGTCGGAGTCTGTCCGGCCGACCTCCCCCAGGATGTTGAACGCAAGATCAAAGAGATTTCTCTCAAGGCGTACCGCCTCATGGGATTGCGTGATTACGGACGGATCGACATCCGCCTCGACAAGACCAACACACCGTACGTGCTGGAAGTGAACCCCAATCCGGATATTTCCGACAGCGCCGGGTTCGCCAGGTCGGCGCGTGCATACGGAATGTCGTTCCACGACGTGATATCGAAGATCGTCGAGTACGCATGGGAGAGGACGCCGTAAGGACCCCATGCCGATCAGGAAGTTTGAGCAAGGGGACCTTCAGCCCCTTTCAGAGATTGTCCGGGCGACGAATGTCTTTCGTCCGGAGGAAATCGATGTTGCAGTTGAGCTGATGGAAATCGTCGTTGAAAACCCGGAGGACAAAGAATATTTCCTGTACACGTTTGTGGACGAATCACAGACAGTCCGTGGGTATTACTGTGTCGGGCCAACCCCGATGACCGTTTCGACGTACGACCTCTACTGGATTGCCGTCGACCCGACCATCCAGGGAAAGGGGATCGGCCATCAGCTGATCGGCCATTGTGAGGCGCTCGTGAAATCGATGGGTGGAACGTTGGTGATGGTGGAAACGTCCTCGCAGCCGAAGTACGACGCAACGAATGTATTTTACAAGCGGCACCAGTACGCTGAGGCCGCCCGCGTGGAGGACTACTACGCACCGGGCGACGACCTCATCGTGTATTCCAAGTACCTTTAGGAGGGATAAACCCGGGTATGGAACTCTGGCAAGAGATGCTGCGGCAAAGCATCGACAGTGCAAAAGATCTCGTCGAACGCTTCTCGTTTGACAAGGAAGCGGCCGAGAAACTAAACCACCTTTTCCACATTCGAGTCAACCCGTACTACCTGAGCCTCATCCGCTATCCCGGGGACCCCATCTGGCTGCAGTGTATCCCCGACGCCGTTGAGCTTGAAGATCACGGCGCGCCCGAAGACCCTCTCAACGAGGACGCAGACAGCCCCGTCCCCAGCATCACCCACCGCTATCCCGATCGCGTCCTCTTTCTTCTGACGAGTCAGTGCTCGATGTATTGTCGTTTTTGCACCCGGAAGCGAAAGGTCAGTGACTCGACAAAAATTAACGCTCGCCAGATGCAGGACGGCCTGGACTACAT
>JBARRO010000043.1:0-4331 GCA_049644265.1 Bacteroidota bacterium | reverse complement strand
GTCGATATAAGACAGGTGAGCTGTGTCGTAGTACATGACTGTAAATCCGGCGGCTTGAGGACTCAACAGCCCCCCGCCATATTTGCCGGTTCGGGACCATTCCAGAAAATTTGCTGCATCCTTTTCCGGAAATCCTGCCACGGAGAGAGAGTCGACGCCACTTGCCACCTGGTTGTACAACAGACCATAATCGGGATCCCAGAAACTCATTGTATATTTTCCTGTCACGTGGGGAGCCCACTTTGTCGTATTGTCGTAATGCCGGATCTCGCCGAATGCTGATGGCGAGATTGCTTCGATGAACGTGATGTAAACATCAACCAGCGTGGTCTCTCTGTAAACCAATTGAGATGCATTCGGATCGAAGAAGATCCCGTTGTTTTCGAATTCGTATTCATAGATAATAAAGTCATCATAATCAGGATAGCTATACGATCGGGAGGTCCTTGTCACCGAAATGCCAGCGTTCGTATTCCATTTGGCCGTGATGATTTCTTCTGCTTCCTGAGGATTGAAGGAAGGATTCAATCGTCCGTCGCTGAGAACGGGATAGTTTTCAATCCTCTTGAAAGAGCCCGGGACCGGCCAGCTCCACTGTAAATACGTTTGATTATTGGTCCCTGTCACACCACCGCACAAGGCTGCGACCCGGTTCCGAGACGGATTTGAAGATGCGGGGCCTCCCAATGCAATAAGCCCTGTTGTTCCTTTGTAGTTTGCAGAGATATAGACTCCCGATCCGAACCCGTTGTGCTGGCCAGGATAGGTCACGTAGCCGCTGCCGGTCGTTGTAGGAATGGCAGGTTTTATGTAGGGAGGCCATTCCATCATGGGATTTACAATATCAAGGACAGTCTGATTAATGGTTGTAGGTTGACCGATTTCTCCAGTGTTGAATACAGTCTCATGAAGCATGCCGCGGCTGTGGATTAAATACCGTTGGACGTCCGGCTCAGGAATTGTCTGGGCAGAGAGCCACGTGTGCCGGGTAAGGATCATCAACACAAGAAGCCCTGCCGACTTGTTTGGAACCGTCAGTTTCATGAGTACCTCTTCTTCATATTCATATTGTGTCGAACAACCTCATGAGAGATCATCACATTTCTATCCATAATCCTATACGAAAATAGATCGGCTGATTGTCGAAGATGCTCCTGTAGGCGCTGTAGAGATACCGCTGCTTTGCGGCGATCTCCCTATCGACCGATTCTCTGTATTTTGGATTATACCATACGAGACTCTCTCTTTCGCCGTCGTTCCACCTGAGCAAAACGTCCTGCATGTTCTTTTGGTCAAACACTCCGTCGTACGAATACTCCTTGAAGTTGAGTAAGTTATATCCTTCCACGTACGCGGTGTATTTGGATGTCCCGACCATGAAGGATTTTTGGACTCTCATCTTGAGATCGTAATAGTTTGGGCTTCGCAAGTTAAACTTGGTCAATGTGCCGCCGGAAGGATCACTATAGGGACGACCGGAATTGAACGTAAATGTGAGTGTGACATTGATGTTTGAAAGTGGCTGTGTGCCGAATAGCGTTGGCCCCGCGTCCATTGGGGTCAGCACTCCCACGGTGGCAAGCAACCGGTGTGTCCGGTCATAATCCACCAGGATATCCTTTGTACCGACACTTTGATTGATGACTAGTGAATCGATATTCGTATCACGGGTGAAATAAATGTGAATTGGCTGTCCGACGGGTCCGCTGGATTTCCCTTTTGCGATTCCGTAGTTGTAATTCATATGGAATCTGAAGAATTCGGATCTATGATCCAGAGATACAACGAATCCTTTGACCGTTGCATAGTCGATATTCGTGTAATTCGTAAAAGAGGTAGCACCTGTCTGGAGGTCCTGATAAATCGCCTGTTCAATGAGGTCGGTGACATCCTTGTAGTATGCACTCAAGTCGACACGCAGTCCGCCGGGCAAGGCGTGAACAATACCGATATCCCAGGCAGAAGTCTTCTCCGGCCTCAAAGCTGCATTTCCCAGCCCTGCCAAGGTATATCGGGCTCCCGTATAACCGATCTTCCCTCCGTAGGTATACTTGAAAGCAGGCCTTTGGACAAATGTTCCGTAGTTGAAGTGGAACACCGTACTTTCGAGCACGGGGAATGAAACTCCTAACCGGGGTTGAAGCCTGCCAAATGGTTTGGTTTCAGATTTCGGAGCGGCGTCGGGGCTTGTATTAGCGAGCGGATTGAACATGTTCGAGAAGTAGTTATAGTTGAAATCATAGAAATCAAATCTCAAGCCGACGTTTGCAATGAGTCCCTGAAATTCCATCTTATCCTGTACGTACAATGCCCCCTCGTAGGGATGCACGACGTAAGCCTGTCGCTTGTAAGAAGACAGATCCGACATGCTCGACAATTCATTCACGTCAATATTGTAAGTAACGAGCTGAATCCCCGTCTTGAGAAAGTTGTTCGCGTTTGTTTGGGCGCTATAACTGCCATCGAGCGAAAATGTTGTGGTCCTATCATCTGTCCTGGAAGTTGTAAGATTATTCATTGAGAGAGGCTGGACTGACCAGGTGCCTACATAGGAGTAATCGGATCCGGATCCTCCAAGATAGGCGTCGACATTGGAAAACCTGCCATCCTCCAGGAATTCGGGATATTCCTTGTCGATCACACTCAACATTTGAAGGTTCAATTCGGCGAAACTCTCCGAACTCAGCTGTTGCATGAACTTGAGGCCAAGTTGTTGCGATGTCTTGATGGTCTTTGGATTCTGAAGTATCCTTTCGAAATAATCATTCTCCTGTAAGTTCCTGTTGTTGCCGAAGAGGTAGTTGTAGACATAAAGCAGGTGCATCTTCGCTGTCGAACTCAGTTGAAACGTGAAATTGCTCATGAATTGCCGATTGAGAGTTGGCACAGCTGTCGGGACAGCAAGTTGATCTCCTCCTTTTTCCTGCTGCGCTGCTACGAAAAGCCTGATATCCCCCGACAAAGGCCCGCCAAAAATGATGTTCAGCTTGTGTTCAGGAATACTGTTGTCGTCGGATCCAATTTCTCGTGTCGCCTGTTTCCAGTTGGCTATGGCAAACCTGGCTGCGCGGAGGCTATCGGAGTGAGACACAAGAGCCTTAAGACTATCCGGCATACTCGCCGGATACTTCCTTGAAACAAAACTGCCATACCTGCTATCCTTATCGAAATAGGGTCGTATGATTCCAATGTCATAGAACATTACGAGCCATTGCTCTGGATCGGTCAAAACGTTGTACAACGGGAAATTGTCTTTCGAATACGGGTTGCCGCCCCAGGTTCTGTAATGAGGAACATCCATGGAAAGGTCTATCCGGGAGATCCACTTATCTCCGCCCTCCTTGGGTATCATGTTGATAACACCTGATTGGGCATTACCGTACTCGGCACTGAAGCCGCTGGTGAGAACTTCAACGGTCTGAAGAGCGTTGGTCATCGGTTCAAACGACCTGCTTGCGTCGAGGGGATTATTGATGGTCCCTCCGGAAATCAGGTATTGCGCTTCGCCCTCCCTGCCGCCCCTAAAGTGATTGTCAATGACATCAGCCTGAAGTGTCAGGATGTCTGCTATGGAATTTATTCCGGCGATGTTTTCGACTTCAGATATGTTGTATGTTTGTTTGGTCGCCGTGAGATCTTTTTCGACTTCCCCGGGCTTATACGCAGTGACCACAACCTCTTGGGACTGAATTGTGACAGGAAGCAGTTCGAAATTTACTTCTGTTGTTCGATCGATAAATACCGTGACTTTTGTGACCTCTTTCTTCCCATAACCCAAAATGCTACAGGTGACATTGTATTCTCCGGGCCGCAACGCAAGGATGAAATAGTTGCCATCAATATCCGTGGTCGCGCCTTGCCGAGAAGTCAGCTGGACCTCTTTGCCATTAATCCACAGGGCATCAACGAAAACGTTCGCCCCAACAATGGGCTCTCGAGTATTCTGGTCAATCACTTTTCCTGAAATCTTCCCGGTTTCTCCGGCCAGTGCAAACGAGGGAAGTACCCAAAGAGCGAAGAGGGCGAGAAACACTGTTTTGCAGAGTGGTCTCAGCATGGAAATCTCCTGAGGAATCTTCCGCGAGGGAGGTATCGGATTCTTATCGTCAGCATCCTGGATTCAAAAAGTGTAAGGATCCAACTAGGCAGGCGGATTTGATGAGAATGCCTGCGATGAAAAGACCGGGGCAGTGATCTGAATAACGTATACAAGGTATACGTATAATCTATTTAATATTGCCGTAATGTCAAATGAATTTTTCCATCTTTGTTCGCTATTTTGCAACTATTCCTTGACAAAGCTGAATTTCAATTGTATACTTGGTATACAC
>JBARRO010000042.1:0-14110 GCA_049644265.1 Bacteroidota bacterium | reverse complement strand
ACGTGAGGGCCTTCTTTCGTAAACTCGCTGATGGCTGGATCAAGTTCTCCATACGGTTGAACCTGCTCCGGTTGAAGGTCAAAGAAGATTCCCTGATGTGTATAGCTATACTCAATCCTGAATTCGGTCGGCTTATCTTTGAGTGCAGCCTGTTCCATGTATGCCGAGCGAATCGGACTCTCCTCGTCCGCGATGGAATTCGCAGAAGGAGACGAAGATGTCATCCGGAAGTCCGTCTGAAACGGAAAATGCTTCGGAATCGGAAGCCAGGCACGGATAATTTCTCCGTCGGGAGCGGCGTTCGGTTTTGCTTTCACTTTCATGACAACCTTGAACCGCTTCGGGAGCACGTACGGCTTGTGGAGCTTTCCCGTAGCATCCACAATCGCGCGGCAGTTTTGCCAGACGGCGAGCTCGAACTTGGACTCGTCGGAAGGAGAGATTCGCCTGGCCGCGGCATCCGGGTATCGCCAGAAGAGATTGCTCCGGCTTGTCCCGACGTAGTAGACTGTTCCGTCGATCATGCGGCGGTCGAATCTGCCCTCTTGAATCCATTTCTGGAATTCTTCCTTTGTGATCGCTCGAACGGCCTTCTGCAGAATCGCAAAGAGCCGATCTTCAGTCAGAGAATAGTCCATTCGGATTCTCTTCAGCCGATCGATTTCGAACGCCAGTGTTTTGTTCTCCGCTTCCGTTTGCGTTGAGCTCTTGTCTACGAGTGCAGCCTGCAGGAGTTCTCCGGCTTCTTTGAACTTTCCCGCTTCCTCCAGCTTTGACGCTTCGCTGATGACCGGACTCTGCGCACGACAGAGGGCAACGATTGCCAGGGTTGCGAACACCAGGACTCTTTTCTTCATAAAATATTCTTTCCTTCGGTCATGGTAATGGTTGCGATTTTAGCGAGTTCGGATGCAATGAAGATCGTTTTTTCGCGACTACGGAGCTCGCTCGTCGCGATCTCCATGGTCATGAACGGAATCTCCTGCGACATGTCAAATCCGTCCATCTCGACACGATGACAGGTGATGCTGTAGGACTCGATAAACTCGTGGTACGGCGCCATCCAGTGTTCCATGTTCAGACTCTGCAGTGCATCGTAGAGATCCTGATAAATCCGGAACATTCTCTCTCTCGTTAATTCGACGCCGCTCGTCAGTTCTGGAAACCGGATTTTGAACCTCATGGTCTTTGTTTCCGGGTCGATCGCAACATCGGAACACTCTTCATACAATCGATGTCGGGCGAGCTTCATGACATTGATTTTGAACGCCTCCGTGATGTCCGTCGTCTTTCCCTGGAGCAGCTGGTCAATTTCAGCTTTCAGATGGATCGACCGAGGATTTATTTTTCTTGCCTCGGCAAGCTCACGTCTGGCCTCCGCCTCGCTCATCTCCCTGAATTGCTTTTTGCCCTGGGGTTCAAACGTAAGGTCTTTTCCGGTTTGCTCTTTGTAGATTGCCTTGATTTCCTGCTGCTCGAGCTTTGCAAAAATGTTTTCCCGACTCGCGCCATATCGTTGAAATTTCAGCGACGCGAACAAAAACGGTTGGACCCTGTCATAATCAAGAATCTCCGTATGATCCACCAGTACTTTTGCGAGAAGAGAACCCAGAATAGCGATCCCCCCAATTTGGTATGCGACCGCAACGTTGGGCTTCTCCATGACGACCAGGAACAACCTGGCAAGCGCAATGAACGGTCCCGCAATGCTGAGAACGCATGCCCAGGCCACGATTCCTCCGATGGGAGTCGCCCACGCCGGGAGAAGATTCTTCCCCCATAATTCATTTCCCAGACGAAGAAGCGCCCATAGGAGACCGAACGCGATCAATGATGTTCCGAATTCGCCCATGATCCGGCTTGGTCTCCGCTATTCTACCTGAATTCCGACTGCGGTGATATCATCGTGTTGTTGCGCAGAGCCTGAGAATCGTTCTGCTTCATTAAACAGGCTCTGGAGGAAATACGTGACAATCGTCGGCGTTTTAAAATTCCTGAGGAATTCTTCAACCCGCTCAACGCCGAACATTTCTCCCTTTTCGTTCGTGCCTTCGGAGAGCCCATCCGTTGAAAAGAGCAGGAAGTCCCCTTTCTGAAGAGGGATCGTGGTCTCCGTGTACGAGACCTTCTCCTGAATGCCAAGCGGAATCCGCAGGCCATCGGTGCGAAGGCGGGTGACCTCCCCGGCGTGTTTCAGGAGCGGCTCCACCTGGCCGGCGTTTGCAAGAGTCAGTTCCCTGGTTTTCGTGTCAATCATCGCGAAGACCATCGCAACGAATGTTTTCTTCTCGGTTTTCAGATACATCGGCAGGTTGATCTTCTTCAGGATTTCAGAGGGATGACTGGCTCCGCTGATCTCCCGGACAACAAGCCCGCTCGTCATCACCGCCGTCATAGCCGCCTTCATCGCTTTTCCGCTCACATCCGCAAGCGCAATGCCGAGCTTCGTTTTTTCCTCATCAAGCCAGATATAATCGTAGTAATCTCCGCCGACCGATTCGGCGGGCTTGCACATACCGGATATGAAAAATCCCGGCACAATCGGATCTTTCGTCGGCATGAGGCTCATTTGCATGTCGTGCGCCGTGCGGAGTTCGCTTCCCATCGCTTGTGACCTGACCTGGAGTGAGGCGATTGTCCGCTCATAGTCATCCTCACGTCGGTGAGACCTTCTCACCGCCACTAAAATGCCCCCGCCGAGGACGAGCGTCGCAAGAGGGTAGGTTGAGGGCCAGTAAATGTTCTTTGCATTGCAGAGCCAAAGGCTCCCAATGAACATCAGCGTTGAGAAGATTCCGACAGCAAATGACGCGGAGACCGTTCGCATTCGCAGAGCCATGAGCGCCACCAGGACTGTCATAGCCATGACAAGGAGCGGGTTCCAGCCATCACTTCTTCGCATGTATTGACTTGTGATGATCATTCGGATAATTCCATCGTAGACCTGGAACTCATCATACCACTGTGAGAGTTCGGGCTTCGGCATCTGATAACATTCGATCCACACCGTCTTTTGATTGTGGAGCGCGTGAGCCACACTGTCAATTCTCTTTTCAAGCCTTTCGTGTTCTTCGCGAGTTCCGGTCCAGGGCGGAGAAAAGACGAGATTCCCGCGTTCCGTTACTTCTGCACTCATTGACCCGGCCCACGATCCCTGGGCCCCATAGTTGATCATCGTGTTTCCGTTCTCGTCCGTAGGTACGGAATGGCCTTCAACCTCAACGGCGTCTGTTCCCTCCCGTGCAACAACCGTATCGATTCTTCCATGCTCCACGGCAAGCACGAGAAGCGATACATCGGGAACCGGAGAATCATCGTAGGCCTCTCTGACGCGGTAGGGGACAAACGATTGTGGTCCTTCGGCAAACCGACGAATCGCCGTAATCGCGCCCCACCGAAGTTTGGCCCGACGGAACAGCGGATGGGTCGTTTGGAATTGGGTTCCCTGCAACCATTGGCCGAAAATCACCACGCCAGTTTCATTCAACGCCAGGATGAGTCGGCGCACATTCTCCGTTACGGACAGGTTGTTGGGAAGCGGCACAAGGACGGCTTTCGCGCCAGCCTTTCGAAGAAACACTGCCACTTCATGACATCGCTGCAGGTAGGATTCGTTGCTGTAGTCGGGAAGACCAAGGTAGATGCGGCTGAGGGGAATGGAGTCCTGGTTTGATGCGTTCCAACCGAAGCGCAGGAAGTTATCGTATGCAATCCTCAAGCCCCGCCGGCGGAAGAACTGCGGCGAAGTCGACCAATATGTTTCCTGGTCGAGCTTGGGATAAAATCCTCTTTGCCACTGTTCCAATGAATCGAGAGCACTCAGACTCTCCAGGCAGAGCATGAAGATATAAATGCCAAACGCCCAGAGGGCGTACTTCATCGGACGGGTGAGCTTTAACACCGGGGTTCTTGGCGGTCCGTCAAAATTCGGAAACGCGGGAGAGGACATCAGGTTCTCCTCGTGCCGTGGATCGGCGAGAGAATCACGTGGAAGGGTGAGCGGAAATCGTCAACCGAAGGATTTGTCGTCCCCTCTGACTAAAAGAGCGGAAGAGACTACTTAAAACTCGCCACGGCCCGGTCGACCGTTTCGTACGTCTTGAAGACTTTCACAAGCTGGGTGATCACCAGAAGGCTCTCGACTTTGTCGGTGATGTTCGAGAGGCGAAGGTCGCCGCCTTTGTTCTTCACAGAGGTCAGCGAAGCGATGAGCACGCCGAGACCCGAGCTGTTGATCCAGCGAACCCCTTTCAAATCGATCACAATTTTCTTCAAATCTTCCTGCAGTAACCCATAAATTCTGTCCCGTAACTTGTCGGTGTCCGGTTCCCCCACCATATTGCCTTTCAACGAGAGCACGGCCACATCGGCGTACATTTTTTCTTTAAGTGTCATATGAAGTCTCCTTCTTGATTCGAAAAGAATTTCTCTTCGAAGGCTTCCGGTCTCAAGACTTGATTTGGAAATCACACGCGACTCCCCCTCATCCGAGGCGCATGGTACTACCTTTTTGGGGGAATGTCAACGCTCGTCGATTTGAGGTAGTGTCCATATTTGAAAGACGAGTTTTTCCTCTGTCTAAACAGCGGGAAGAAAATTGCGTCGGATACATTCTACTGGAAATTCCTCTGTTTGCAGGATTTCACGAAGGCTTTTGCGCTTTGAGAAATCTCGTCGCGCGAAGGATTATTCCGAGAGGTTGGCAGGCCTTCAAAGGGATTACGAGAAAGAGCTGAATCTATCGCCCGATCCAATATATCAAGCGATGACTTGGATGAACTTTGTAAAACGCCTCGCAAGACTACGGTAAGGGTAGAGATGGCTAACGCGGTTTCTTTATCGGTCATTGGGAACCTCCTTAACTTAAGGTGATGCCCAAAACATACGTAATTCAAAAGCTCGGTTCAAATGAGGACACTACCCAAGTTGGAAAAGGGCCTAGAACCTGCTGATATCCCTTCCAAACACAAATGCCTTCACCCAGTCGAATGCCACGAGGATTTTGTTCTTGAGACTTACGAGGCGGGTCAGGTATGCAGAGCGCCAAAAGAGCCATGCGGAAAAGCCTTTTCCCTTGAACGATGAAAGATCTGCCAGAGCGCGGTTGCTACCGACATACGCGAGCATTCCAAGATGCTTGTATCGGAATTCAGGAACGGACTTCCCTTGAACAAGCTTTCTAAGTGCTTTCGCAAGGTATGTTCCTTGTTGCTGAGCAACCTGCGCAGTCGCCGGCAGATTCTTGCCCCGGATTGTTGCACAATCTCCTAACGCATAAATCGACTCTGATGAAACGGTTCGAAGGAAGTCGTCGGTGATGAGCCGGTCGCGGTCGTTCTCGAACGGGAGATTCTTAATGAACGACGTTGGGCCGACTCCCGTGGACCACACGATCAGACCGCAGGGTATGACGGTCCCATCCTTGAGGAGAATGCGGTTCTTCTCCACCTTCGTCACGAGCGAGCCCGTCCGTACTTCAATCCGCTGACGCTGAAACAGGCGCCTCGTGTAGTCGCTCAGGACAGCATCGAACGAGTTCAGGATTTGCTCTGCGGCTTCGAGCAGGGTAATGCGCACGATGTGTTCATCGCCGGCGAGGTCGGGATAGGACTTTTGCAGGTCCTCCGTCAGGAAATCATGCATTTCTGCCGCAAATTCCACGCCCGTCGGCCCGCCGCCCACCACGACAAACCGGAGCAAGCGCGCTCGCTCTTCGTCCGAAATTCCCGGCTGCGATGCCTGCTCGAAACATTCGATGATGCGCTGGCGGATGGCACGAGCATCCGCAAGATCCTTGAGATACAGCGTGTGTTCCGCCACGCCGGGAATTCCGTACGTATTGACGACAGAGCCGACCGCAATGAGCAGAAGGTCGAACGGAAGTTCAAACGTGTTGTTCTCGAGTATGCCTTCACACGAAATGGTCTTTCCAACCGGGTCGACCGACCGGCAAATCGCCTGATAGAAGTGAACCTCCGGTCTCGCGACTCTGAGCGGCTCAATAATGCTGCGAAATTCAATCGTGCCTACGGTCGTGCTCGGAAGAAGCGGCGTGAACAGGAAGTGGTTCCTCGGACTGACAACAGTCACATCAAACAGACGTGTGTCGACGCGTTTCACAAAACTGAACGCGCCGAAGCCTGTTCCAAGAACGACAACCCTTTTTTTCTCAGGCTCGCTCATGTAGCTCCTCATGGACCCGTTGATAGGAACACGAATAAGCGCCGAATGGAACGAATCACACAAATAAATCCATTCGTGTTCTTCGTGCTATTCGTGTTCGAAACACGGATAAGCCGAATGGTACGAATGACACAAATAGAGGTTCTCTTTCAGAATTTGAAATCCATTCGTGTTAATTCGTCTTATTCGTGTCATTCGTGTTATCGTGTTACGAAGATAGCAAAAATCCCGCATTACGCAAGATTCCATTCGTGGTCAGTTCTTCGTATGTTTGGACATGATGAATATCGTCACCGTCGAGCATCTCAACCACCCCCATCTTCAGCCGTATCTGACGCTTCGTCAACCAGAGGAGCATCGGCGAAATGGCATCTTCGTCGCCGAAGGCAATAAGGTGATTGAACGCTTGTTCGAAAGTAATATTCAAATTCTTTCCGTCCTCCTCACTCCAGAGTGGCTGGAGGAATACAAGACAACGCTGCAAGCAAGACCCGAGCAGTTCGACGTTTTTGTCGGCGCTAAGAGCCTGCTCCACACGATCGTTGGGTTTCATCTGCATCAGGGAGTTATGGCCGTCGCAAAAATCCCCGAACCTGAGACCCTCGAGCAGCTTCTCGCGCGGTCGTCAAAGCCCATCCTCTTTGTTGCCGTCGACGGATTGACGAACTCCGAAAATCTCGGTGTTCTTGTGCGAAACTGCGTTGCGTTCGGAGTGCAGGGACTTCTTGTAGGAGAGACATCGAGCAGTCCATACTTGCGAAGATCGGTGCGTAATTCCATGGGCACGATCTTTAAACTCCCCGTTGTTCAGAGTTCCAACCTTGCCGACGATTTGTCGGCTCTTCAAAAGCATGGGATGAAGGTGATTGCCGCCCATCCGGCGGCCCGGGAACAGACACTTTCAAAGACTGATTTTTCCGCGAGCTGCTGCGTTGTATTCGGGAGTGAAGGAGACGGGATATCGAAGAAAATCCTAGAGGTCTGCAAAGACCGGGCTGCTATTCCGATGGAAGCGGGGGTCGATTCGCTGAATGTGGGGAGTGCGAGTGCGGCGGTGTTGTATGAGGTAAGGAGACAGCGCAAAGCATATCTATAGAACCGTCATTCCCGCATGCTCTTAGCGGGAATCTGATAACACCAAGGAATGCCTGGCTCAACCCCCCTTGAAGATCAGATCCCCACTTAAATCATGTGGGGATGACGACTTCTTCTTTTGTGATTGCAGGCTGGACTTAGATTTGAAACCCGAAACTCCAAACTTGGCTCTCTAAGAGGTTTTCGGCTGGAGAGGCGGAAGCGCGCGAGCCACAATCTCCGATTCGAAGTGACAGGCGCGGTGGGTGTGGTCGCAGAACGGCTTGTCTTTGCTCTGCCCACACCGGCACAGCGAAATTCTGGTCCGGCCGTTCAGATCAAACTTATTTCCCTTCTCGTCCAACAGTTCAAAATCCCCCTCCACCTTGATACTTCCGTTGTTCTTTACAACAATCTTGGTTGCCATCAGATTATCGAGTACCCCCGTTCTTGATTTCCTTCAGAACCTTGAAATTGATCGAGAGCTGCGTTTTCTCCCACATCAGTTTCATAACACCCGATCCGTTCCCGTTCTTCTCAAGAGCGATCGTAAACTTTTCGACCGGATCCTTCAACATCTTCTTCTTCAACGGGAGCCGGAGCATGTCTAACTCGGGCGTGTAGACGGTTCCCCATTGGCCGGTCTGCTTGTTGACCAGGATCTTCCACTGCTTGTCCGACGGCATGGTGTAGAGCGTGTAGGACCCCCTGGGAACGAGCGAGTCGCCGAGCAGGATATCCGCCTCCGTAACAAATGCCGTGGCTTCATTCGCTCCGGTCCTCCACCAGCGGTTGTACGGAACGAGTCCGCCCATGATCTTGCGACCCCGCATCGAAGGCCTGCCGTAATTCACGGAGATTTTTTTTCCGTTGATGACAACCTCGACGGAATCGCGCGGGCTGAGGATGGGTTGCTGCGCTTCACCATACTCGATCAAACCAACCAGTGTTACAAACAGCACAATGGCGTTGAATCGTCTCATGTGTTTTGGGAAAGATGGGTGAGAAAAATTGTGACAGACGTTAGGCTTTTTTGGTGTGTGTTGCAAGAACAACGTTATTCAAAACAGCTGCGGGGAGACCTGCGTTCCCCAATTTCCTATTTGATCTCTTCCAGCGCGAGCTGATAACTCTGATATGTGCGATCGTCAAAACAAATGACGAAAACCTTTTCAATGGCAAGGTTCTCCTCCAATCCCTTCCGGATTTCACCCAGCGCAATCCTGCACGCTTTCTCAACCGGATATCCGTACACGCCGGTGCTGATCGAAGGAAATGCGAGTGTCCTGATCTTCTGTTCGGCAGCCAGCGCGAAGCAACTGCGGTAGCACTTTGCAAGGAGTCCGGCTTCCCCGTTTGAGCCTCCGTACCAGATCGGACCCACCGTATGAATCACCCACGACGCCGGAAGCTTGAATCCTTTTGTAATCTTCGCATCACCCGTTTCACAGCCGCCGAGCTTTCTGCATGCATCCAGGAGCTCCGGACCGGCAACGCGATGAATAGCCCCGTCAACCCCTCCGCCTCCCAACAACGAAGTGTTTGCGGCATTGACAATCACGTCAACGGACTGGCGTGTAATGTCGCCCATAGTAATGGCTATGCGCTCGTCGGCCATATTCTTACCACGGTTTGTCTACGAAGAGGCTGGTTCCAGCGGCCTCGCAACCATAATCCCCGTCTGACGCTTGTTTGCAGCGACATAGTCGGCCAACGTCTTGTCCGAGATCAGAACTTTCTTCCCGGCGAGAGGAGCGTGCATCAAATGAACCTCTCCGTTCAGTCGCAGGGCGATTCCGGTATGAGAAGTGTCGATACCTTCGATATCGGTGGTCATTCCGAGGATGTCGCCGTTCTGGATGGACTTAGAAATCTCGGCAATTTTTGTTTTGGGGATGTAATAGGTATCACGCTTCGAAATTTCCTGTTCCTGCTGTTCAATAATCTTTTTGAAGTCTGGGTTCTCCCGGATTTGCTGGTAGGAATCAGGATGCGTGGACATGAAGTTGAGTTTTTTCTTGAACGGCACGCCTCCGATTTCTTTCGACATGAGCTTCCAGACTCCTCTCTTATCGTTGTCGTAGAAATAGTCGGACGTATAGTGGAGCCGGCTGGGATAGCGGTCGATCACGCCGCCCCGATACCGGATAAACTGCAGTTCCGCTTTGTAGTCCTCAAACGTCGTTTTCCCCTTCTTCAGGCAGCGTGCGAGCACAAGAGCATTCTCATAGAACGAGACGCAGTCGAGTCCGCGCATATTGACGACGAGATGCTCGTCTCCCGGCACTTCCAGTGCATTGGCCACGTACTCCGTTCCGAGGAATGTTTTCCCAACTTCTACAACAACGTCGCCGATAGGTTGATGCTGTAAACCGAGGGAGAGGGCAATGTCGAATTTCTTCTTACACAGGATCGCGTCCTCATCATCCTGCAGGAAAAATGGGCGGGAGGAATTCTCGGCGAGAAGGTTTCGACCTACCGCTGCAAACGAAAAAGCGAGGGGAATCGATTGAAGAAAGTTGCGTCGTTTCATGGAACCTCCTTATGTTCAAAACCGGATACCGAGGCCGACCATCAGGGTGACCGAGGAGAAATCGAACTCCGTCACCGACGGCTCTGGAAATGTACCTGTAATTCTCTGAATGTCACCATCCATCTGCCCGACTTTTGCAAGCTTGTATCTCAATGCCATCTCAAGTACGAACGGGCCCGCGATCTCCACATCGGCTCCGAGTCCCGTCGTGAGACTCAGCTTCTCCTTCCGATACCGTGCACGCGTGTCATACAGGACATCCCAGACATAGTCGGCTCCCACCTTCCTTGATTTCGTGCTGTAGGTATAGGCGTCGGCACGCGCGAACGTTTCTCCGATTTCCACAAGCACGTATGTGTCGACCGACCGGAGGAGCGGAGGAAGATAATAGGAGAACCCCAGCATGACGTCCGTCGCACCCACAGTTCGTTCGAATTCAAGCGTATAGTCGGCGTCGGCATACGAGTTTCGGATGGTGCGATGGAATTCGGTCACCGAGAGCGAGAAAGCGAAGTCCCGTTCGTACCGGTATTGGAGTTTTCCCGACCATTGACCTGAGACTCCAAAATGTTCGAACGGCCCGATGGGAATTCCTTCCGCGTTGTTCCAATAATCGATTGTGCGGTCGAGAGTCTCGTTGACCGTTCCGAGGTTGGGATACCCAATGCCGGCCAATCCGCTGAGACCCCAGGTCCCTTCCTGCGCGAACACCGCCGAAATCCAAATGCTGCCCAACAACAACGCAGAACGAATCTTCCCGCCAACACAAGGGAACAACATCCTCTGCTCCTAGAAGGGTTCTTCTTGAGAGTCCGGGGGCGGCGGTAACTCCGCACGGAAGGGTGCCCGATTTCCAAACAAGACAAACTGTTTGACAAACTGGAGCCTGATGGTACTCGTTGGGCCGTTCCTTTGTTTCCCAATGATGATTTCTGCCAACCCTTCTGTGGATTGTCCATCTTCCTCCTTAATCCCGTGGGCTTCAGGCCGATGAACAAACATAACCACGTCAGCATCCTGCTCTATAGCCCCGGACTCCCTCAAGTCTGCAAGGACTGGTCTTTTGTCCCCCCGAGCTTCAACCGCACGATTCAGCTGAGACAACGCGATCACAGGTATGTCTATTTCCTTGGCGAGCGCCTTGAGTGACCGAGAAATACTGGAGATTTCCTGTTCCCTGCTTTGCGCGTTCTTCGGGCCCTGCATAAGCTGCAAATAATCAACAACAATGACTCCTACGTTGTGCTCAGCCTTTAGTCGTCGTGCCTTTGCACGCAGTTCCAGAATACCTAAAGCGGGTGTGTCATCAATATAAAACTTTGCATTATACAGGCGGCCAACACTGGTGCTCAGATTCTTCCATTCATCTTCAGGCAATCTTCCGGTGCGAACCTTATGAGCATCTACCCTTGCTTCTGCACACATCAATCTCATCACAAGTTGTTGCGTTGACATTTCCAAGCTGAAGAATCCGACCGGCACATCATATCTGACGGCGGCGTTCCTTGCGGCTGCAAGTGCAAAGGCTGTTTTTCCCTGGCTTGGCCGCCCAGCAATAATAATTAAGTCCGATTTTTGAAACCCTCCCGTCTCTGCGTCGAGGTCGGTAAACCCCGAAGGCACTCCCGTGACCCCGCTGTGCTTTCCGTGGATGCTCTGGAGCAAATCCATCGTTTTATGCACAGCCGTGTTCATCGAGACGAAGCTCTTCTTCATCCGCTGCTCGGAGATGTCGAAGATCCTCTGTTCGGCTTCGTCGAGCAGACCGAGGGCGTCTTCCGACTCGCTGTAGGCGCGCGTAATCACCTCCGAGGAGGCTCCGATCAACTGGCGCATGAGTGCTTTTTCAAGAACGATATGCGCGTGGTATTCCACGTTGGCCGCACTTGTCACTTTTGTGGTCAGCTCGGTGAGAAAGTATTCACCGCCGATTTTTTCCAACTCTCCGCGGCGGCGCAGCTCTTCGGTCAGCGTGATCAGGTCGACCGGCTCGCTCCGTTCAAACAGGGAAATCATCGCGCGGAAGATACTCTGGTGTCCCGGCTTGTAGAATGCGGTGTCGTCGATGACCTCGATGGCCTTGGCAATAGCCTCTTTTTCCAGAAGCATCGCTCCGAGGACAGCCGCTTCGACATCCATGGCCTGCGGCGGCACCCGCCCTTCGGCGGATGATGACGGAAGAACGTTGAGACCGAGAATTTTCCTTGGCTCTGCCATGACAGTCACTCCTTCAAAACGTTCTGCAGCGTTTACCCCAACATCGGGGAAATCCATAAACCAATCAAGTACGTTATCGCAGCTTCCCCCACGCCAACTACGGTCATCTCCGTGCCGCTCTTCAGCCACGATCTCCCGGTAATCAGGGTTTTCGAGGCGCCGACCGCAAAATGAGCAATGGTGCTGATCACAAACGAAAAAACAAGCGCGGTCATGCCGGATGCAAAGAAAAACGGAATGACGGGAACGGCAGCGCCAACCGCTGTGCTGATCGTCGCGCTCCACGCAGCAACCCAGGGATTCCGGAATGTCGATTCGGAAAGACCAAGCTCCTCGTGGGCCAACGCCTTGAGCATTTGCTCCGGCTGCTTGGCCAAACGCTCGGCCATCATTTTTGACTCCTCCGGAGAAAACCCTTTCAGCTGATAGAACAACTCCATCTCTTCGCGTTCTTCCTCGGGATTGCTCTCCATCTCGTGGCGTTCCCTTTCCAATTCCGATTCATACACTTCACGCTCGGATTTTGTGGCAAGATATGCCCCGCTGCCCATGGAAAGTGCCGAGGCAATCATCGCCGCAAGGCCGCTCAACAGCACAAATTCGCCGTTGGCGTTCGTTGCTCCGGCAACGCCGCTGACCACACCGAACGCGGCTCCAAGTCCGTCATTGACTCCATAGATGGCCTGGCCGATCCATCCTCCGGCGGTCACATGCCATCGTTCCGCGCCGAGGATTCGGCTCAGCCTTCGCTGGGGATGATGGGACGGATAGGGTTCGGCAATATCTTCCAGCATCTTGCTGTGCGCGAGCTCTTCTTTTTGGGCCTCAAGAATTGCGCTGCGGTCACGCTCGTCAATCGGAGCCTCCAGCATGTGCGCATACAGCTGATCCGCTTTCGATTCGTCGGTTTCAAGCATCTGGGCGGCGGCTTCGGCGGAGCTTCGCATCAACATCCAGCGACGCGCCCGTTCGATGGCAGTTTCATGAAATTCTCCGACCTCGATGCCGAGCTCTTTCAATCGCGCAGCCCACCGGTCTGCATGCCGAACTTCCGATTCCGACATGCGCTGCAGAATTTCCTTGCGGGCCGGATCTTTTTCACGTTCTGCCAACGCACGATAGTTGCGCGCGGCGTTGCATTCGTCCCGCCATGCTTGTCTTAGGTTAGATATGAATTCCTTGTTCTCAGCCATATTGGATGCTTTTCTCTGAACTTCCAAGTTGAGTCTAAGGCTTAGGTTAAGATTAAGGTCAAGGCTTACGTAAGAGTTCTTTCTCTCAACCTCAACCTTAACCTCAGCCTCTGCGTTAGCTCCCGCTCATCTCATCATACGTCTTCCGGAACAACTGCACATCTTCCCAACACGGCCTCTTCCAGTTCGGATTCCGCAGCAACGCAGCCGGATGGTATGTCACCATCGTCTTGATTCCCCGATAGTCGTGGAATCTGCCCCGAAGATTTCCAAGGGAAGAATTTGTTTTCAGCAAAGCCTGACCCGCCACGCGGCCGAGGCACAGAATCATCTTCGGCTTGATGAGCTCCAACTGCTTCCACAGATACGGTTCGCATAATTCGATCTCTTCTGGAGCCGGTTCGCGATTATTCGGAGGGCGGCATTTCAGAATGTTGCAGATGAAGACTTCTTCGCGTTTGAATCTGATGGCTTCGAGGATCTTGTTCAAAAGCTGACCGGCGCGTCCGACAAACGGCTCGCCCTGCTCGTCTTCATCCGCTCCCGGGGCTTCTCCAATCAAAACAATTTCGGACTTTGGATTCCCGACTCCAAACACAAACTTCTTCCGCGAATATCCCAAACTGCATTTCGTGCAGGTACAAATCGTTTTGTTCAACTCATCCAGTGTCGCGGCGGATGTCCAGGCTTCCTGAGGATATTGCTGAAGCGGAGCGGGAGTTGATTTTTCAACGGAGGCAGTCCCAAAGAGATCTCCATCTCCGGCAACTTTTCCCGATTCGGGTTTGGGCGCGGTTTTCTTCATGGCGGGCTCCCGGGATTGGAGAACGATTGCGTCTCCGTGCAGCTCCTGTTCCTGCTTCAGAAATTTCTGAACGTCGGAAAGAAGTTGTTTCAGCTCTTCGTTCAC
>JBARRO010000041.1:0-28565 GCA_049644265.1 Bacteroidota bacterium | reverse complement strand
GTGCAGTCCTGCCCCATCATAGCTTTCAGATCGACGTCGAAGATCGTGTCTCCGAGAATAATCAGGATAGGCTGGCGGGAAAACGTGTGGCGGGAGAGGTAAATAGCGTGGCCGAGGCCCAGCCGCTCTTCCTGCTCAACGAAATCGACCTTAATCGAATAGTTCTTGAGAACATATTCCTTGACCATCTCGCCCAGATAGCCGACGATGATCGTGGCCTCCGTAAACCCGTTCTCGATGATTTTGTCGAGAATATGGCCGATGATCGGTTTCCCGGCGACGTTCAGGAGAACTTTGGGAACGGTGTATGTATGAGGTCGCAGTCGGCTTCCGACACCTGCGACAGGGATAATCGCTCGCATGAAAATTTAGACGATAACTCGATTTTGCATTGGGACTGAAAAGATAATTATAAGATGCCTCACAAACAAACGATAAATGCGTGCGGGCGTGAAGAAACGGCGCTTCTGCGTCCCATCTGTCCGTCACCTTGCTTCTCGCACGTCATTTCTTTATTTTCTAAAAAACACAATGAGTTATGAAAGATACACGGACTTCATCCCGCAAGCAGCACCACGTGGAACTCACCGTCTCCCGGGATGTCGCGTTCCAAACCAAAACCCCGGGCTTTGAACGCTGGGAATTTCAACACAACGCGCTTCCCGAACTGAATCTCTCCGACGTCGACCCCTCGACGACGTTTCTCAATAAACCCGTCGCAGTTCCCCTCATCGTCTCAAGCATGACGGGCGGTTATGCCGATGCGGTACGGATCAACCGGACCCTCGCCGAAGTGTGCATGGAGCAAAAATTGGCTATGGGAGTGGGAAGCCAGCGCCAGGCGATCGAAGATGCCACATTCCATCGGTCCTACAAGGTGGTTCGTGAGGTGGCCGACGACATCCCAATCTTCGGCAACATCGGAGCAGCCGAAGTGGCGCGCCTGAAGGATAGTTCATCCATCCGACGACTTGCCGTGATGATTCGCGCAGACGGATTCGCGGTTCATCTCAATCCGCTTCAGGAATTTCTCCAACCGGAAGGAAACACAGATTTCAAGGGAGTTCTCAAAGGAATCGAAATGCTCGTGAAGGAACTGGGGATCCCTGTCATTGTCAAAGAAATCGGCGCCGGGATATCTCTGAGCGTTGCGAAGCGTTTGCTCGATGTGGGTGTCAGGATTATTGATGTAGCGGGAGCCGGAGGAACGAGTTGGGCGGGAGTTGAAATTCTCCGGAGGAACGGCGGGAGCAAGGGGCGCCGCAGGAAGTCGGTCGGAGGAAGAAACGATTTTGCGTCGTCGTTCTGGGACTGGGGAATTCCTACGGTCGACGCAGTTCGTCAGGTAGCCAGCCTCAAAGCACAAACGCCCGCGTTGAAAGTGATCTCCTCCGGCGGAATCTTCAGTGGACTTGACGTCGCCAAATCCATCGCATTCGGCGCAGACGCTGCTGGAGCAGCTCGACCCTTGCTCAAAGCGCTCGAGCACGAGGGAAAGCGAGGTCTCGTGACCTTGATCGAACGATGGACAATGGAACTGAAAGGAGCGATGTTTCTCACGGGATCACGGACCATTGGGGACCTTCAAAACCAGGTTCTCGTAGCCCGATCCGGGGGAACCTCACAGTGAACTTCAAACATCGCTACGTCGAATACAAATCCCGGGTAGAGGATTACCTCAAAACGTTCATCGAGGAGAGCACACCCCGGACGCTTTATGAGCCCGCGAAGTATATTCTGGCGGGAGGAGGGAAGCGGATTCGTCCTCTTCTGGTGTTGTTTTCGTGTGAAGCAGTGGGCGGAAAGCCGCTCGATGCATTGCACGCAAGTGCCGCCGTTGAAATCCTCCACAATTTCACACTCGTTCATGACGATATCATGGACCACGCACGCTCCCGACGCGGTCGCGCGACCATCCATGTGAAATGGGATAGTAATGTCGCACTCCTCGCGGGCGACGCCCTTCTCGCCCTTGCATACCGGGCTCTTTTGAAGACCAACGCCCCGCGCATCCAGGAAATCAGCAGGGTATTCACGGAAGCCGTCGTGGAAGTCTGTGAAGGCCAGGCGTACGACAAAGAGTTCGAGACCAGGAAGAGGGTGCAGGTCGATGAATACCTGCTGATGATTCAGAAGAAAACCGGTAAGATGGTTTCTGTCGCGACGGAAATCGGAGCACTGATAGGCAACGCGAACCCCAAGTACATCGAAGCCCTTCGTCGATTTGGGGAGCACACGGGCCGGGCATTCCAGATTCAGGACGATCTTCTGGACATGGTTGCGGACCAGAAGGAATTTGGAAAGACCATTGGCGGCGACATCGTCGAAGGCAAAAAGACCTATCTGCTGCTCGCAGCGCTGCGCAGGGCGAAGGGCGCGGACCGAAAATTGCTCCTGGCTCTGGCAAACAACGGCGGTGTATCGCGGAAAAAAATCAAGGAGTTCAGGCGGATTTACGAAGAGAGCGGGGCGATCGCTTCGGCGCGGGAACACATCGAAGAGGATATTGCGAAAGCGAAGGAGGAACTCCGTGCACTCCCGTCCTCCCGGGCACAGTCGATGTTGATGTGGTTTACGGACATGCTCCTCAATCGGACCTACTAGAACGGTTTTTGTTCACAGAATGATCGAAAAACTCGTGACCATCAAAAACCGGGCAGGCGTGCACACTCGACCCGCAGCAGCTATTGTGAAACTGGCTGCCAAATTCAAATCGGAATTTGTCATTGAAAAGGAAGGCCTGGAGATCAACGGCAAGAGTATCATTGGAGTGATGACCCTGGCGGCCGAGCAGGGTTCGAGCCTTCTCCTCCGCTTTGAAGGCGAGGACGAGGCAGAAGCAGCAAAGGAAATCGCGGATCTGTTCGAACGGGGTTTTGACGAACCGTCATGACGGACACAAAGGAACATAGACCCATCGAAACCAAACACGTGAGAGACGAGATTATCGTGAAGGGCATTCCTGCGTCCCCTGGAATCGCCATGGGGCCCGTGTTCATGTTCCAAAAAGATGCTCCGACGGTCCATGAGAAGGCGATTGGTCCTGAGGAGGTGGAGAGGGAATTGGACCGGCTCGGCCAGGCGCTCGCGAGGTCGAGGAAAGAGCTTGCCAAGATTCTCGAGTTCGCCGAAAAAAAACTTGGGGATAAACAATCCAAGATTCTTGAAGCGCAGCTGATGATTCTGGAAGACGTCGTCCTGTTCGAGGCAGTCAAGAAGCGCGTCCAGAGGGAGTTGAAGAATCCCGAATTTGTCGTGCAGGATGAAATCGAGAAATACCACCGGTTGATGCTGGCGGCCCATGATGAATACACGCGTGAACGTGCGAACGACCTCGACGATGTGCGGCACCGGATCCTCCGGAATCTCCAGGAGCAGAAACTTATCTCGAAGTTCGAGGGCTCGTATGTTGTCGTTTCGCACCGCCTGGGTGCCGCGGATACGCTCATCTTCAGCCGCAACGATGTTCTTGCCTACGTAACAGAGGCGGGCGGCTCGACGTCGCACATGGCGCTTCTCTCTCGCGCACTTAAGATCCCTGCGGTCGTTGGTCTCCATAATATCTCAACCATCGCTCGGGCGAACGACACCATTGTTGTCGACGGCTACCACGGCCTCGTGGTAGTCCATCCAAGCCCGGACACGATCAAGCATTTCGACGCGAAGAAAGCCGAGCACAAGGCCTTTGAAGAACGGCTGAACATCCTCCGCGACCTGCCCGCCGAGACACTCGACGGTCACAAGGTCAAGCTGGCGGCGAACGTGGAGTTGGAACAGGAACTGGAGTTCATCAAAGTCCAGGGGGCGGACGGCATCGGGTTGTTCCGGTCTGAGACGCTCTTGATCGGGAAGGATGTGTTTCCGTCCGAAAATGAACAATTCCGGAAGTACGACCTGATCGCTGCTCAGGTCTATCCCCGCCAGGCAATCATCCGGACGTTCGACATCGGCGGCGACAAGATGATGGCGCAATCCATCAAAGAGAACAACCCCTTCCTCGGATGGCGCGGTATCCGGGTGATGTTGGACAAGCCGGAAGTGTTCCTCGACCAGCTCCGTGCGATCCTCCGGGCGAGCACGCGGAAGAACCTCGCCGTCATGATGCCCATGGTTTCGAATATCAAGGAGGTTCGCCTTTCCAAACAACTACTCCGTGAGGCGCAGGACCAGTTGCGATTGAAGAAGATCCCCTTTGACAGCGGCATCCAGGTCGGTGCGATGATCGAAGTGCCTGCGGCAGCCGTGATCGCCGATGACCTTGCTGCCGAGCTGGATTTTCTCAGTATCGGGACAAACGACCTCATTCAATATCTCCTTGCTGTGGATCGGGGGAACGATATTGTCTCAGACCTGTACCAGGAATTCCATCCGGCGGTGATCAGGTTCCTCCGGAGGATCATCGATCGTGGCAAGAGCAAAAATGTCTGGGTCGGGATGTGCGGTGAAATGGCGGGGGATCCTCTTGCGACGCTTCTCCTTCTCGGCCTCGGACTCGATGAGTTCAGCGTTGTGCCAACGGTGCTTCCCGAAATCAAGAAGATTATCCGGTCGGTTCACTTTACCGAAGCGAAGCACGTTGCGGAGAAAGTCCTCAGCATGGACACCGAAGACGAGATTAAATCCTACCTCCACAAACTCATGAAGCAGAAATTTCCCGATATTCCTATCGGCTGAACAGGAAGGAACAAACCATGAACCTCGAAGACATACGACGACTCGACCCCAAGGGGATGTACCAATGGATCAAGGATTTTCCCGTCCAGGTGGAGCGTGCTGTCCAGATCGGCAAAGTGGCAAAGGTCAAACTTAATACCAAGGGGATCGAAGCGATTGTGTTAACCGGCCTCGGTGGCTCTGCCATCGGAGGAGATTTGATCAGGTCGTACCTGTCCGGTGAGCTGAGCATTCCGTTTCTCGTGAACCGGCATTACGTGCTGCCGGAGTTCGTCGGGAAGCGAACACTCGTGATTGTCTCCAGTTACTCCGGGAACACCGAAGAGACGATCGCAGCCCACAGGGACGCCGTGCGACGCAAGGCGAAAGTCCTCTGCATCAGCACGGGAGGCGAAACAAAAAAGCTCGCGATGAAATACAAACAACCCTGGATCGAAATTCCCCCAGGACTCTCGCCGCGGGCTGCCCTGGGCTATTCGTTCTTCCCTCTTCTGATCGCACTCTCGAAGCTCGGCTTCATCAAGTCCCAAGAAAAAGCGATCAAGGAAACGATCACACTCCTGAAACAGAAGTCCATCGTCTACGGGAATGTCGATGCGCTGGAAAACACGCCGCTGCAACTCGCCCAGCAACTCAAGGGGCGTCTTCCGATCATCTATTCACCGACGGAGCACTTTGACGCCATCAACCTCCGGTGGCGCGGCCAAATGGCAGAGAATGCCAAGCAGCTGTCCTATGGGCATGTGCTGCCCGAGATGAACCACAACGAGCTGGTCGGCTGGAAAGTCCTCACGGACCTGATGAAAAATTGTCACGTCATCTTTCTGAAGGACAAGGGGACGCACAAACGTGTCGCCATTCGTGAAGGAATTACCAAACAAATCGTTGCCCGATATGCTGCCGATGTCACGGAAGTCTGGAGCGAAGGGACATCGCTCCTGGCGCGGATGTTCTCCGTCGTTCACTTTGGCGACTGGGTCAGCTACTATCTCGCAATTCTGAACAACCAGGATCCGGAGCCGGTCGAGGTTATTAACTACCTGAAGAGCGAGCTGGCGAAAGTCAAATCATGACGGTGGCCTGAACCCCGGGCCCTTGACAGACATCTTGCCGGTCAGGGACCCGGGTGACAGCGCTGCGACGAGGAAGAACCACGCGAAAGCTGTGCAATTTTCCAATCTCTCCTCCGGTTTCGTCAATTCTGCTGTCCCGATGTGTGTCAGTACAAACTTCCCTCCTTCCATTAAGTTCCGAACGTATATCGCCAATCCTGTGTTATCATGCCACGTCCTCCTCCAATTGATTTTTAGTGGGGGATTTGATAGGTTCTTGATGTGAGACGATACCTCCTGATCATACTTTCCCTGGCATTCGCACAGCCGGCCTTTGGACAGTTCTACTACTTCGGCCGCAACAAAGTCCAGTACACGGAGTTCGACTGGCACGTCCTCAAGACCGAGCATTTCGAGATCTATTACTACACCGAAATGACCGACCTGGCCCAGCGCGGCGCGGCGCTGGCCGAGGAATCCTACAAAATTCTGGAGCAGAAGTTCAACCACAACATCGGACATCCGATCCCGCTGATTTTCTACAGCTCCCATCTTCACTTTGAACAAACGAATACGACGCCGGGATTTATTCCCGAGGGTGTGGGAGGGTTCTTCGAATTTCTTAAGGGTCGTGTCGTGATCCCGGCCGACGGCTCGATGGAGCGGTTCAGACATGTAATCCGACACGAGCTGGTGCACGTGTTCAGTCACAACAAAATCAACCGGGTCCTTCTCGACCACCGCCAACCCCAGGAGCGTGTACCGCCCTTGTGGTTCACGGAAGGATTTGCCGAATACTGGTCGGCCGATTGGGACACTCAGGCGGAAATGGTTATGAGGGATGCCGTGGTGAGCGATTATCTTGTTCCGTTGAGCGACATGGATAGAATTTACGGGTCGTTCCTCATGTACAAAGAGGGCCAGAACATCTGTCAGTTCATCGGCGAACGGTACGGTGAAGAGAAACTTCTTCTTCTGTTTGAAAATTTCTGGAAGTCCTCTTCGTTTAGTGATGTCATGCGCCTCACGATCGGAAAGGGGTACAAGGAGTTCGACGAGGAGTGGCTCTATCATCTGAAGAAGAAATACTATCCAACCTTGACAAATGAGGACCTGCCGAGCGGCGTGGCAAAGAGCATTGTGGACATTGGATTCAATTCCAAGCCCGTGTTCTTCAGCCACACGGACGGGAGCAAGGAGATCTACTTCATTGGCAATCACGACGGCTATACCAACATCTACAGGGTTGACCCGGAAAAAGAAAAGGCGGTGCCCGAGATTGTCATCAAAGGAGAGAGAAGCGACGAGTTTGAAGCATTCCATCCTTTTCAGAGCAAGCTCGACATTTCCAGGCAGGGCGTCCTGGCGTTTATTACGAAGAGCGGGGAGAACGATGCGCTGCATTTGTACGATGTCAACGAAGACAAACTGGTCGAGACATTCAAATTCAAGGACCTTGTTGTCCTTGGCTCCCCGACGTGGGCTCCGGACGGCAAGCGCATCGCATTTTCCTCGATCGATAAGTCCGGCAATGACGATTTGTTCATCCTCGAAGTCGAAACTCATGCCCTTGTTCGGTTGACCAATGACCTCTATGATGACCGTGACCCTGCCTGGTCACCGGATGGAAAGACCATCCTCTTCAGTTCGGACCGGACTCCGTACGGTAACCGGGGGAAGTATAATCTCTTTTCCTACAACCTCGATTCCGCTTCCATCGGCTATGTGACCTTCGGCAATCAGAATTATTTCTCGCCGTGCTGGTCACCGGATGGCAAGCGTGTGGCGTTCACCTCAGACCTGGACGGAGCTCAAAACGTCTGGGTGATGAGGATGGACAGACCCGGTGCGCGCGAGATGAAACGAGTCACGAGCTTTCTGACCGCAGCGTTTGACCCTCGCTGGGCCGAAGGAGATGAGCTGGTCTTCACGGCTTTTGAGGATTTCAGTTTCCAAATCAGAAAAGTCGGAGACGTCGGGATCCGCTACGATTCTTCGAAGGCCGCATCCGCATCAATTGCTCCGCCGATCGCAGACTCCTGGGTACCGAAGCGGCTGGAAAGCCCTCCTTCGGCGAGCCGGTACCGTACGGCAAAAGACTACACCCTGGACATTGCACAAAGTCAGGTCTCCACGGATCCGATATTCGGAACGTCCGGCGGTGCCGCACTCGCGATGAGCGACATGCTCGGAAACGACCAATACTACTTCTTGATCTACAACACAGCGCAGACGCGCGATGACCTGCTGGAAAGCTTCAATATTGCTATTTCGCATATTTCCCTCGGCACACGCGCTAACTATGCCTACGGAATTTTTCGTTTTGCCGGAAATCGCTACGACCTTTCCGACCCCGATCTCTTCTATTATGAACGGGCCTTCGGAGGATATTTTGTTCTCAGCTATCCCTTGTCGAAATTCAAACGGGTCGAATCGGGAATTACGGTAAGCAATTCCGACAAGGATGTCTTCACAACACCCGCGTCACGTCGGGCGCTGCTTGTGTCGAATTCGTTTTCGTTTGTGTGGGATAATTCCCTGTGGGGCCCGAGCGGACCGCTGGACGGAAACCGTATGAAACTGACTCTTGCCTATACCAACGACGTCCAATACTCGAATGTAAGTTACTCCACGGTCATTGCAGATTATCGAACGTACTTTCGCCTCTCACCAAGGAGCGCCCTTGCTTCACGCGCGCACATGTGGTACAACGAGGGCAAGGAAGCGCGCAGGTTTTTCATGGGAGGGAGCTGGGATCTGCGTGGATACGACCTGTTTTCCATCCGGGGGAAGAAGCTCTGGCTGACGAGTCACGAGTTGCGTTTTCCGTTTGTTGACCAGCTCGGGATCAGGTTCCCATTCGGAGGAATCACGTTTGGTTCTATTCGGGGGGCATTGTTCACGGATTTTGGAGGGGCATGGGACAATGTCTACACGGAAACCAAGGGGAGTGTAGGGTTTGGCGTTCGCTTGAACTTTGGCGGGGCTATTGTCCTTCGCTACGACATTGGCAAAAGACTTGAGAACAACCTCCACACGCTGCAGAAAGGCTTGTTCTATCAGTTCTTTTTCGGTTGGGATTTCTAAGCATGGACAAGAGCATGACGCAGAGTTCACAGAGGAAAGGCAGAGCCCACGGAGGTTTACGTACCGGTTTCTTTGAGTTGTTTGGGAAATGGCAGTTGATTCGCTTTGGAGCCCTCGTTCTGAGCATGTTCCTTCTTGCGGATTGCGCTGGTTTGCGTCTTGAGCGGTTCAAAGGAAGTCCGGAGGATTGGACGACGTTCGGCGGAAATCCTTCACGTACCAACAGTTCCATCTCTGTCGTTCGCCCTCCTTTTTCGACTGCATGGACCTATAATGCCCTCTCGGGAATTTCCACAACCCTCCTCGTACGTGATAGCGTCGTCATCGTCTCGACTCTTCAGGGCGAGCTTCAGACCGTCAACATCCTGAACGGTAAGCGCCTCGGTTACATGGTTCTTGAATCGGCCGTGGCTGGAACGCCAACCCTGGATGCATCGGTGCTCTATGTCCCGATTGCTTCCGGAACGGAAACGTTGTTTGCCTTGGACTTGAATGAATCCCAACGGCTCTGGACTGCCAGTCCGGGCGCCATCGAGACGTCGCCTCTTGTCAACGACCGGTTCGTGTATGTAACAACCCTCAAGGGAACGCTCTGCTGCCTCGACAAGAAAAGTGGCGCAGAGGTTTGGACATTCAGAACGCAGGGGAAGGAGGACCGGAAACCGGTTCGTTCCTCTCCCTCCACAGACGGGAAGAGTATCTTTTTTGGTGGAGATGACGGATACATCTATGCTGTCGAGGCGCAGAAGGGGGAGCTTCAGTGGAAGTACAAGACGAGTGCGAGCATCTTTGCCACGCCGGTCACAATCTCGGGCTCGGTTATTGTCGGATCTCTCGATGGTAATCTCTACTGCCTGGGAACAGCCAACGGGGATCTTCGATGGGTGTTCCGGACAGGTTCGAAACTGTATGGGGCCGTTTCCGCAACAGACCGGTCAGTCTTTTTCGGTTCCGCGGACGGAATCTGCCGGGCTGTGGACCTCCAGACCGGGAATGAACGATGGAGGTTCGCCTCCAAGAGTGTCATTGATTCCGCTCCGCTGATCGTCAATGATCTTCTGTACGTCGGCTCACTCGATAAAACGCTCTATGTCCTGAACACGGAAGACGGGAAGGAAGTCTGGCGGTATGCGGCTGAGGGAAGAATCCGGGTCTCTCCAGTGGTTTGGCGAGGGCTCCTTTTGATCACTTCGGAAGACAAGTACGTCACGGCGTTGAAACCTGAGGAGCCGGCATGAGGTTTGCCGTGCTCATAACGACGATCCTGCTCGGACAGACTCTGTATGGCCAGGGGTCGGGAGCAACAAATTCCGATTCACTTTCTCCAAAGGCCCGGGAAGGTTGGATCACGGTCCAGACTGGGCCACGCCGTGCGGACATTTTCCTGGATTCCGTGTTCCTCGGGAAAAGCCCGATAGAAAAAAAAGCAATTCCGGCGGGGAAACACTTTCTGAAAATAATTTCTCCCGATGTCATGGCCTGGGATCGCGTCGAGCGCACGGATTCTCTTACTGTTGTGCCCGGGGAAGAAGCAAAGAGAACGATCGACTTCGGAGTACGTGTCAAGTTGAACTCCATCCCGTACGGCGCAACGGTTCTTCAGGAAGGAAGGGAAGTCGGAGTCACACCTCTGTCGTTGGTGATCGCCGGATCCGGGCAACGGAAATTCTCGTTCCGCAAGGACGGGTACGAAGAAGTTGAGGCATCCCTGAGTGACACAACCGCTCCCACCTGGTTGGTGCGGATGGCTCCGTTGACAGGGCAGGAGGACGATGCCCATCGCGATATCATTCTTGGGAATCTCAACGGCGGAAAGACCGAACAATGGATCACGGTTGCGAGCGGGGCCACGATGATTGTCTCGGGGATTCTCTCCGCGTACCTCAAGGACAAGGCAAATCGGGAGTTTGGCAGATATCTCGAATCTCAGAATGCAGACTTTCTCACGTCTACAAGATCTCTTGACCGACAAGCTTCCACAGCATTCATCCTCACGCAGATCAGCTTCGGTGTCTTGACCTACATTCTCCTTTCCGACTAAGACCGTCGCGCACAAACCTAGGAAGGGCGCAAAAACGCCATAATTCGCTTGCATTTCAGCACAACAGCGGATATATTTAACGCCGACTCAAGCGACAAGAAGGATTCCCCGCACGTTGGAGTCCAGGCAGCCTGTGCCAACTGACAAACCACCATGCCAGCAGAAGAGACCACATTCCTTCGCAACGTCCCAATTTTTGCCGACCTCGAGGAGAAAGATCTCGAGAAGATCGTAAGACTGGGGACTCGCCAGAAGTATAAGAAAGGGAACATCGTTGTCCTGGAGCAGGAGAGCGGAGCCGCTCTGTTTGTTATTATCTCCGGGAAGGTGAAAGTCGTCCGCATGGATGAAGATGGACGGGAAGTCATCCTATCCATGTTCGGTCCGGGGGAATTTTTTGGTGAGATGTCTTTGCTCGACGGCATGGCACGCTCCGCCAGCGTTGTCGCCACGGTGAAATCGGAATTGTTCATGATTCACCGCCGGGATTTTCTGCAACTCCTGCACGAATACCCGACCGTGGCAATCTCGTTGCTGGCCGAGCTGGCGATGCGTCTGCGCAAAGCAGATATGCAAATCAAGAGTCTTTCCCTGAAGGATGCGTCAGGTCGCGTCGCCAATGTCCTGTTGATGCTCGCGGACGACCTGGGCGTGTTTCGAAAAGGGAAAGTTGAGATTGACGACCTTCCGCTGCAACAGGATATTGCCAACATGGCCGGGACTTCCCGCGAAACGGTTTCCCGCATGCTTCATCAGTTCATCCGCGATGGCCAGGTGCATCTGAAAGGAAACCGCCTGACCATCAACGACTATGAGGAGTTCCGCAAGATTCATCTGTAAGCCGCTGTACCTTTGCTGTGTTGTAGAACCGAAGTGAGGATGGAACGAAGTTTCATGTTGATTGTGGAGAATTATGGCTGAGATGGAGGGGCAAGAGCAAAGGGAAGGCGCCTTCCCTTCCTCGGCATACCGCGCGGACCTGCACACCCACACCACGTACTCGGACGGAGCGCTTTCGCCCCACGACCTGGTAAAAAAGGCCCATGAGGTCGGTCTGAATGCAATTGCGGTGACCGACCATGACAACGTCGGGGCCATAGACGAAGCGATTGAATGGGGGAAGCAGTATGATGTGGAGGTTATTCAAGGCCTCGAGTTGAGTGCAACGTTCGGGGAGAAAGACATACATCTCCTTGCCTACTTCTTCGACCACACGAATCAAAATCTTCTCGATTACCTGACTTTCTTTCGACAGGAGCGGTTGAAACGCGCGGAGCGGATCGTCGAGAAACTCAACAAGATCAATATTCCTCTCACCCTCGAAGCAGTCCTCTATCAAGCCGGCATCGGCTCTGTCGGGCGTCCCCATATTGCCAATGCGCTGCTGGAAGAAGGATTTGTGGAGACCTACCACGAAGTGTTTGCGAAGTACATAGGCACGGGGGGACCGGCGTACGAGAAAAAATACCAGGTGAGTCCGCAGGAAGCCGTGAAGCTGATCTCCTCCTCCCGGGGACTCTCGTTCCTTGCCCATCCGGGAAAATATACGACAGAAACGGAATTACTCGAGTTGATCAAGGCTGGGATCGATGGCATCGAGGTCATTCATCCTTCTCACAATGAAGCCCGCCAGGACTACTATCGTGGAGTCGTGAACCAGTATTTTCTTCTTGAAAGCGGGGGGTCCGATTTTCACGGGGGGAAAAAGAACGATGACACGGTGTTCGGTTCCTTTGCCGTTCCCTTGCAGGTTGTTGAGACGATGCGCAGCCGTCTGTTTTCCTAGGATGCGGTGAACAGAAAGAATCAATCTCGCCGGACATTGGGGCGCACAACCAGAGGATTGCGTTTCGCATTGGTTGTCAGCCGATTCCATGAGCCAATCACGACAAAACTTCTTGCAGGAGCACGGAAGTGTTTGGGTGAGCATGGGGTAAGGGAGCTGGATATCGCAGTCGAGTATTGTCCCGGTGCCTTTGAGTTGCCGCAGGTTGCGAACCTCCTCGCCCGCAGTAAGAGGTATGACGCCATTGTTTGCCTGGGAGCTGTCATCCGGGGTGAAACACCGCACTTTGACTTTGTGGCGGCCGGAGCTGCTTTCGGGATCCAAAAAGTTGCTCTGGACACGTCTGTTCCCGTGTCGTTTGGTGTTCTGACAACGAACAACGAGCGACAGGCGAAGGAGCGAGTGGGGGGGAAGCACGGTCATAAAGGATGGGATGCGGCACTTGCCGCGATCGAGATGGCGGTGCTTTCGAAGACTTTGAAACGAAGGGGAAGGTAGTATCAGCCGATGCAACGATTCGTTCTGCTCATGCTTGCGGGCATTCTGATTCACGCCGATGCCTCCGCGAGGCAGTTGAACATCGGTCACTGGAAGAACTTTACCGCCATGAAGTCGGTCGTCTCTGCAGTCTCTTCCGGTGGCTCCCTTTGGGTTGCGACAAGCGGTGGGGTATTTGCCTACGATGTACGAACGGGAAAAATCGACAGGATGACGATTTCCGAAGGGTTGAGTTCCAACGATTGCGGGGCTATTGGGGTTGACCGCTTATCGCGAATCTGGATTGGCGCCTCCGACGGATCCATCGCTGTGTACGACCCCGCAACGGGCGGATGGTCCAGCATCACGGATATCAGAGAGTCGAACCGACTGCAGAAGGGGGTCCAGAGTTTCTTCTCCCGTGGAGATTCCATGTTTGTCGTGTGTGGTTACGGCATTTCTGTCTTCCTCCTGAACCGGTGGGAATTCGGCGACACCTACGCGAACTTTGGCTTTGCCACACAGCCGCTAGTCCACCGTATGCTTCTCCAGGGCAACCGCGTTTGGGTCGCGACGGACCAGGGAATTGCCACAGCGCTTCTCTCGGCGCCCAACCTTTCTTCTCCCGCCTCGTGGACTTTGTACACAGGCCCAGGGCTTCCTTCTTCCACAATCCTCTCTCTTGCTCTTTTTCGCGATACACTTGTTGTGGGAGCAACGAGCGGAGCCGCCTTTTTCTCGAACGGTGCCTTCTCTGTCATTGGGTCAATGAACGGAAAAATCATTGCGGATCTCGCACCAGGCACGACTGAATTACTTGCTCTCTCCGTTGGACTCGGGACCCTTCAACTGGAGTCTCTCGCATCCCTCAACACTTCCTCACAAATCCTGGCGACGAACGCGAGTGCGCAAGGAACGGTGATCGTGAAGGATCCTGTTTCTTCCCAACCATGGGTCGGAACAATGACCAGCGGAATTGTCCAATGGCAATCGGGGCAGTGGACTTCGGTGTATCCGAATGGCCCCTCGTCGAACTTGTTCGTAAGTCTTGCGATCGATGCGGACGGCATCCTGTGGGCGGGCACGGGTGCCAATGGTGGCGGGAGAGGATTCGTCCGATACAATCCTTCGCTTCCCGAGGGTTCCCGGTGGAAGAATTTCACCTTATCGGACTATCCGATCATGTACCACAACGACTACTATAAAGTCTCGACGGGAGCGAACGGTTCCGTCTGGGCGAGTTCCTGGGGTGAAGGAATCCTTGAGGTGGCTGGCGACACCATTCGACGAAGAATCGACTCCCGGATGACGCCAGGGTTGTCGCCAACTGTTGTCGATCCTAACTTCCCGTATTTCACCGTAGCCGGCGGTGTTGTCGTGGACAGAAAAGGAACCAGCTGGATCGTTGATCGGACGGCAGTGAACGGTCGATACCTGGCGCAAACGGTGAACGACTCCACCATTGCCTACTACCGCAACCTCTACGACCCTTCGGAAGGCGTGTTCTCCAATGTTGTCATCGACGGGAACGGCACAAAATGGCTCGCGAATTCTGAGCCGTTTATCAAGTCCGATCGCGGGTTGTTCTACTTCAATGAGGACCTCAGCGTGTCCGGCACGGAATCGACCGGCGGTTGGGGGCGCATGACGATCTCCGAGGGTTTGCCGAACAGCTCGGTCTTATCCCTTGCCGTTGACCTCAACGGTGAAGTGTGGGTGGGATCCGATCTCGGAGCATTGATCCTCACAGACCCGCTCTTTCCCAAATCCCGGAGAGCAATCGTTTTTCCGCTCCGCGAACAGTCCGTGCAGGCGATCGCAGTCGATGCCGTGAACAACAAGTGGGTGGGGACTCGAGAGGGCGTGTTTGTTCTCAACCCGGACGGCACGCAGTTGCTGCAGCAATACAACGTATTTCTGACGAAAGGCCAGCTCGCCGACAACGATGTTCGATCCATCGCCATAGACCAGCGTCGGGGAATTGTGTATGTCGGCACGCAAAAAGGCCTCTCAAGCCTGGAAATCTCCGCTGTTCAGACGGAACGCAGCTACTCCACTCTTGAGTTTGGTCCGAATCCTTACATCCTTCCGAGCAACGATCCTCTCACGATCAGGAACCTTGTCCCCAGCAGCTCGATCAAGATCCTGACGATCAGCGGTTCCCTTGTTGCCCAGTTCAATGCGCAGGGGGGAGGAAGAGCGTTCTGGGACGGGAGGGATATGGAAGGCAGAGTAGTTTCTTCCGGCGTGTACCTCGTTGTGGCTTTTGCTGAAAACGGAAATCAGGTTGCGACGGGGAAGATCGCCGTGGTACGCAGGTAGTTCCAAATCAGGGAAAGTTTTGCTCCACAATTCACCTATCAATCCATACTATCATTCAGGGAGGCCGTCACTTGGAAAACAATTACAAGGACGAAATATTCACCAAACGTGTGCGGGCAGGCAAACGCACTTACTTTTTCGATGTTAAGTCGACGAAATCCGAGAAGGATTTCTACATTACGATCACCGAGAGCAAACGCGTCGGAGAAGAGGAATACGAGAAGCACAAGATCTTCCTGTATAAGGAGGACTTCGACAAGTTCCGCGACGCTCTTCAGGAAACAGTGGAACATGTCAAGACCCATCTCCTTATCGTTGCCGAGCCCGAGAACGGAGTGGTGGCAGAAAAAACCTTGTAACCGCTGTCAGCTTCCCGGAATCTGAACGCATTCGCAGTTGTTTGATGTTGGAGAATTCAGCAAGGTGGAGGATTTGAATTTATCCTTGACTCTCTTTGCCATTCTCCGTATATTTTGCAACATTTTTTGAAAATATCGTTCATTCTGGTGCAAAAACCGGGGAAATTCGTGAGGGCAGGGGCAGGGAATTGGTTCCGTTCATGATCTCCGAAGGCTGTGGACTCTTTGGGTGAACTCAGAATCAACATTTCGAAGCTCTCAGAAGGGATTCACGACTACGCATTTGACGTTGTAGCCCCTTCACTGGGGTTGGACGATCGCTTTAAGCACGTCGTCCACGTGGATGCCTCCCTGGAAAAGAACAGCCGGCAGCTCTTTCTACAGGCCGACCTCTCCACGACCGGCAATTTTGTTTGTGACCGCTGTCTCGAGGACTTCCAAGGCAATATCAAAGGGAAGTACTCCATTGTCTATCTGATGGAGAACCATTCCACCGAAAGCGGTGGAGGAGACGAAGTCCAGCTTCTTGGACCCGACACGAACTTCATCGATCTGGATGAAGATGTAAGGCAGTTCCTCGTTCTTGCCGTGCCTCAGAAACTTCTCTGCAAGGAAGAGTGCGCGGGGCTTTGCCCCACGTGTGGAAAGAATAGGAACAGTTCCCCCTGCGAATGTGGAAAGGATACGATTGATCCGCGCTGGGAGGATCTTCAGAAAATGTTCCGGAATTGACAGGATTTCAACCCTCAAAGGAAAACTGACTCATGCCTAATCCGAAACGACGTCATTCGAAAACGCGCGGACGCAAGCGTCGCACCCATTACAAAGCCACCGCTCCTGCCATCCAGGAATGCCCCAACTGCCACGAACAGAAGCTTCAGCATCGCGCGTGCCCGCACTGCGGTTTTTACGACGGCCGGTCGATCGTCACACCTAAAGAAGCCTAACGGTTCCATTCGTCGTTCGTACGTTTCAAGAGCTTGATCAGCCTACAGTTCGATGAGTTCTCCCCGCATATTGCGAATCGCTCTTGATGCCATGGGAGGGGATTACGCGCCGTCCCGTGAGGTCGAGGGATCGATTCAGGCAATGCGGGAAAAACAGAATGCGTTCGAGCTCGTTCTGGTTGGCGACGAAGGCAGGATCCGACAGGAATTGACGACACGTCACGCAGAAGGCCTTGCCTATTCCGTCGTTCATGCCTCGCAAGTTATCTCGATGGAGGATTCGCCGACAGCGGCCGTGAAGCAAAAAAGGGATTCTTCGCTTGCCGTGGGAATGCGCCTGCACCAGGAAGGCAAGGCGGACGCTTTTGTCAGTGCTGGAAATACCGGGGCGGTGCTCTCTGCATCAACCCTGATCCTCGGGCGTGTAAAAGGAGTGAGCCGACCAACCATCGGAACCTTCATACCGTCTGAACACGGAATGTGCCTGCTGCTTGATGCTGGCACCAATGTCGATTGCAGGGCGCGACACCTGTTCGAGTTTGCGATCATGGGAAGCATCTACTTTACGAAGATTATGAAGAAAGAGAACCCCACCGTTGCCCTGCTGAACGTTGGAGAGGAACGACAAAAGGGAACAGCGGTGGTACTCGAAGCGCACAAGCTGCTCGAGTCAAGCTCCCTGAATTTTATTGGAAATGTCGAAGGAAGGGACATCCTGAAATCCAGGGCGGATGTGGTTGTCTGTGACGGGTTCGTCGGGAACATTGTCCTGAAATTTGGAGAAAGCGTTCCGCCGTTCCTCAAAAGCCGCCTGTTGCAGGTGGCACAACAAGGCCTTCTGAAAAAGATCGGAGTTGGCCTGGCAAAATCGGTCCTTAAGGCGGCCCTGAAAGATATGGACCCGAACGAAGCCGGAGGCGTCCCCGTGCTTGGGGTGAACGGAGTGTCGATCATCGGTCACGGAAGCTCCACCTCGAAGGGTATTAAGAACATGATTTTGAAAGCGGTCGAAGTTGCCGAAACGAAACTCAATCTTCATATCGAAGAGGCTCTTACGCAGTCGATGGGAACTTCTGCCGCAGGGAGCACCGTGTTGGGCACCGCATAACGGAGAGAAGCAAGATGCAAAAAGCCGCAATAACAGCCGTTGGTCATTACGTCCCTGAAAAGGTTCTGACCAATGCCGAACTGGAGAAGATGGTGGATACCAACGACGAGTGGATCCGCTCCCGCACAGGCATTCGCGAACGCAGAATTCTGGAACAGGGTGCCACATCGGATATGTGCGTCAAGGCGATCGAGCATCTGTTTTCTCGTCGCAAGATCGAGGCGACGGATATTGACCTGATCATCGTTGCCACTGTCACGCCGGACATGTTTTTTCCCGCAACGGCATGTATCGTTCAGGATAAAATCGGTGCACGGAACGCCTGGGGTTTCGATTTGTCCGGTGCCTGCTCCGGGTTTTTGTATGCGTTGACGGTTGGGGCGAAATTCATCGAGAGCGGTACGCACAAGAAGGTCATCGTCGTCGGGGCCGACAAGATGAGTTCCATTATCGATTACACCGACCGGAATACCTGCATTCTTTTTGGCGACGGTGCCGGCGCTGTGCTCCTTGAACCGAGCGAGGAACCTGGTTACGGGATTCTCGACCAACGCCTCTACAGCGACGGTTCCGGCGGAGCGTACCTGTACATGAAAGGCGGCGGAAGTTTGCATCCTTCGACGCGGGAAACGGTCGATAAACGCATGCACTATATTTATCAGGATGGAAAAGCCGTATTCAAACTTGCCGTGATCGGAATGGCGGAAGTCGCAGCGGAGGTCATGCAGCGGAACAACCTGACCGGAGATGACGTCGCCTGGCTTGTGCCGCATCAGGCGAACCTCCGGATTATCGACGCCACGGCAAGCCGGATGGGTATCGATCGCAATAAGGTGATGATTAATATTGACAAGTACGGAAACACTACGGCGGCCACAATTCCCCTCTGTCTTTCGGAATGGTGGGAATGCGGACAATTGAAACGGGGGCAGAATATCGTCCTTGCGGCGTTCGGAGCGGGGTACACCTGGGGTGCGGTGCTCGTGAAGTGGTCGCTGGTAAACCCGGAAAAACCGTAGCGGCAACATGGGCCTCGTTGCATTTGTGTTTCCCGGCCAGGGATCGCAATATGTCGGTATGGGGAAGGATTTGTACGAGCAGAATGCGGGAGCGAAAGCGCTCTTTGAACAGGCCGATGTGATCCTGGGGTTTTCGCTCTGGAAGATCTGTTTTGAAGGACCTGAGGAGGAACTCCGGCAAACGAAAAACACGCAGCCGGCGATTTTTCTTCACAGCATTGTTCTTTCGAAATTGTACACACGGGAGCGCGCGGCGATGACCGCAGGACATTCGCTCGGCGAGTACTCCGCGTTGGTGTATGCCGGAGCCCTTTCGTTCGAGGATGGATTGAGGCTGGTCAGACTCCGTGGTGAGCTCATGCAACAGGCGGGTATCGAACAGCCCGGAACCATGGCAGCGGTTGTGGGGTTGAACCCGGGCGTCATCGAGGAAGTTTGCAGAAACGCGTCCGCAGCCGGCATCGTCCAACCGGCGAACTTCAATTCTCCCGGGCAGGTGGTGATTTCTGGATCAGTCCCCGGTGTTCGCAAGGCGATGGAGCTGGCCAAGGAACAGGGGGCCAAGCTCGTCAAGGAACTCCCCGTCAGCGGAGCATTTCATTCCCCCCTGATGGAGTCTGCAAAGTTGGGATTAAAATCCGCGCTCGATCGCACGGACATTCGCGATGCCGGCATTCCCGTTTATGCCAATGTGACGGGCCGACCGGTGCAGAAGAAATCAGAAATCCGTGAGCTGTTGTGTCAGCAGCTTACGAGCCCTGTGCGCTGGGAGGAAAGTGTCACCCGCATGGTGGCCGACGGCGCAGCGGAGTTCGTCGAAATCGGTCCGAACAAAGTCCTGCAGGGATTGGTGAAACGGACCAGTGCGGGTGCGCAGGTCCGGGGCGTGGATAAGTATTCGGACATTCAGGCCCAATAGAACATATCGATCGAATGTCATTACTCGGAAACAAAGTTGCCATCGTTACCGGCGGTTCGCGGGGGATCGGCAAGGCGATCGCACTGGCGCTTGCCAGTGAGGGTGCCGACGTTGCCCTGACATACCGGTCTGCAGGGCCGGCCGCTGAGAGCGTACGTCAGGAGATCGAGGCAAAGGGGCGTAAGGCGCTGACGTTTCAGTCGGACGCGAAGGACTTCAACGGAGCTGCACAGGTTGTCGATGCCGTCGTCAAGGAATTCCATCGCGTTGATATTCTCGTGAACAATGCAGGAATCACCAAGGACGGATTGCTGCTGAGAATGAGCGAACAGGATTGGGACGACGTGATCGATACCAACCTTAAAAGTGCATTCAATTTCTCGAAGGCTGTATGCCGGCAGATGATGGGGCAGCGTGAAGGAAGGATCATCAATATTACGTCGATTTCCGGCATGATTGGGAATGCGGGACAATCGAACTACGCAGCCGCAAAAGCGGGAATGATCGGCCTTACGAAAACTCTTGCAAAAGAACTTGCATCTCGCAATATTCAAGTTAATGCAATCGCACCGGGCTTCGTGGATACGGATATGACGGAGAAGCTCACGCCCCAGCAAAAGGAATCGTTGGTGGGAATGATTCCGATGCGCCGGACGGCAAAGCCGGAGGAGATTGCGAGCGTTGTTGTGTTTCTTGCCTCGGCAGCCTCGAGCTACATCACAGGCCAGGTCCTGTGTGTCGACGGCGGGATCGTCATGTAATCCTGAATCCGTTCTTCAATAACCTCTAACATTCTTTCGGAAGGAGAATCGTCATGGCAGATGTCGGGTCAAGAGTCAAAGAGATCATCGTTGCAAAGCTCGGAGTGGATGCGGCTCAGATCACCCCGGAGGCTTCCTTTACAAATGACCTGGGCGCGGATTCGCTTGACACGGTCGAACTCGTCATGGAATTCGAGAAAGCGTTTAATATCCAGATTCCCGACGAAGACGCGGAAAAGATTTCGACCGTGGGCGACGTTATCAAGTATTTGGGCGGGAAGGGCGTTAAGTAGAGAACTGGGAAGGTACGTTGAGCATCGGTTTGGCAGGTCGTGAGCCGAGAAAGGGAGTGTATGGCGTTTAACGGAACACAACGAAGAGTGGTCGTCACCGGCATGGGAGTGGTTACTCCCATCGGCAATACGGTTGAGGAATTTTGGAAGAATCTCCTGGCGGGAAAGAGTGGCGCCGGACCGATCACGTCGTTTGATGCGAGCGACTACGACACGAAGTTTGCATGCGAGTTAAAGAATTTCGACCCGCTGCAATTCATCGACCGGAAGCTTGCCCAGCGCTGTGACCCCTTTACACAATACGCCCTTGCGGCGAGTGATATGGCCATCAAAGATTCCGGGCTCGACCTTCAGCAGGAGGACCGGGAGAGGATCGGCGTGGTCTACGGGTCTGGCATCGGCGGCATGTGGACATTTCAGCGACAATACCAGACGATGTGGGAATCGAAAGGTCCACACCGGATCAGCCCATTTTTCATTCCGATGATGATTGCCGACATCGCGCCGGGACGGATCTCGATGAAGTACGGCCTGAAAGGCCCTAACTATGCAACGACGTCGGCCTGTGCCACGTCGTCTCATTCGATCGGTGACGCATTTATTCTCATCCAGCGCGGCGATGCAGATTTGATGGTGACGGGGGGAGGGGAAGCGGGGATCAGCCCGATGGGTATCGGCGGCTTTAACGCCATGAGGGCGCTGTCGACGAGAAACGATGCGCCGGAGAAAGCGAGCCGGCCGTTTGACAGTCAACGCGACGGGTTCGTGATGGGGGAAGGGGCCGGAACGCTCGTGCTTGAGGAGTTGGGGCATGCCATCAAGCGTGGGGCGAAAATCTACGCAGAAGTCGGCGGTATCGGATTCACGGCGGATGCTCATCATATCACCGAGCCCGCTCCCAACGGCGAAGGAGCACAACGATCCATGAAGCAGGCCTTACGCGACGCGCGCATGGCTCCGACGGATATCGACTACATCAACACGCATGGTACGTCTACACCGGTCGGTGACAAGAGCGAGACAGCTGCCATCAAGATAGTCTTTGGCGATCACGCGCGCAAGCTTGCGGTAAACTCGACGAAATCGATGATCGGGCATCTGTTGGGCGCTGCCGGAGCAGTGGAAGCGGTTGCAACAATTCTTTCCGTGGTCAACAACAAGGTCCATCCGACGATCAACTACGAATTCCCGGACCCCGAGTGCGACCTGAATTACATTCCCAATCAAGCGAAGGATTGGAAGGTCAACGTCGCAATCAGCAACACGTTTGGTTTTGGCGGTCATAACGCTTCCATCCTTTTCAAGAAGTATCAAGAGCATTAGTCCTCCCGCAGTACCGTGGGCGGAAGATTGATCCATTCATGAGCCTGTTTTCGCGTCTTCTTGACCGAATTCATCCCCTTCGGTTCATCTACTATTCCCAGGACCCGCACTTCAACTCTCTCAGGCAAAAACTCTCCGGAGAGGGTTTCAATTTCAGCAGGTTCGAGGAGGTCATCCAGTATCGCCCGCGGCAGTGGAAACTCTTTCTGCAGGCTCTTCTCCATCGTTCCTACCTCCAATTTGTCGACAGCTCCTGGAATTCCAACGAACGTCTGGAGTTCCTCGGCGACGCCGTGTTGAACATGGTCGTTGCGCAGTACTTGTATCAGGTCTATCCCTCGATGGAGGAGGGGAACCTTACTAAATTCCGCTCGCGTCTCGTGAACAGAAAAGTCCTCTCGCAACGGGCAAAAGATCTTCAGATTTCCGAATTCCTGTTGTTGAGCGCAAGCGCTGCCCAATCGATCGGGGGCGGGTCGGAGTCGATTCTCGCGGATGCCTTCGAGGCGGTGATCGGAGCAATCTATCTTGACGGAGGAATCAAGGCGGCGAAGAATTTTGTCCATGCAGCCCTCCTGAGTAATCAAGACGTCATTAACAGCGCCCTGACGGACGACAATTACAAAAGCGCACTCTTGGAATATTCCCAGGGGCGGTCCCTCGGAACCCCCCGGTATTCGGTGATTCGGGAAGAGGGGCCGGAACACGAACGCCGGTTCACCGTCGAAGTCGCCGTCGGTACACAGCTCCTCGGAGTCGGTACAGGCCGAAGCAAGAAAGATGCCGAGCAGGCCGCTGCATTGCAGGCGCTCGAGAAGGTTCAACACCATCAGGTAGCATCCATTCAACGTGAAAATTCATGAACAAGACCATGATAAGACAAGATGATTTTCAGTCGCGCCATCTCGGACCCAACGAGCACGATACTGCAGCCATGCTCCGGGCCATCGGCGTTGACTCTTTGGACAGACTCATCGACGAGACTGTTCCCGTCAGCATTCGTTTGAAACAGGATCTGCAGCTTCCCGGGCCGGTTTCGGAATACCGGTACCTCGATTCTCTGCGCTCCGTCGCCGAAAAGAACAGGGTTCTGAAATCCTTTCTTGGCCAAGGGTACTACGGATGCGCCGTCCCGAGCGTCATCAGGCGGATGGTGTTTGAAAACCCCGGATGGTACACGCAGTATACGCCATACCAGCCGGAAATCTCGCAGGGCAGACTGGAAGCGCTCCTCAATTTTCAGACGATGGTGGCAGACCTGACAGGCATGGATGTGGCGAATGCATCTCTCCTCGATGAAGGAACTGCGGCGGCCGAGGCAATGACGATGGCGCACGGTATCGTCAACAAAACCACGAACGGGCACCCGGCACAAAAGTTTTTCGTTTCGGAGACGTGCTTCAAACAGACCATCGATGTCATCAAAACCCGCGCCCTGCCACAGAATATTGAGCTCGTCATCGGTAACCACAAGGCCGTTCGTCTCGACAACACGTTCTTCGGTGCGATTGTGCAATACCCGGCTGAAGATGGGGGAGTCGTGGACTATCGATCCTTTGTTGACCAGGCCCATAAGGCCGGAGCGCTTGTCATTGTTGCCTCGGACCTGCTCTCCCTTGCCCTGTTGACTCCCCCCGGGGAATTTGGCGCCGATATCGTCGTGGGCAACTCGCAGCGCTTTGGTATTCCGCTCGGTTACGGCGGCCCGCACGCCGCATTCTTTTCGACCCGGAACGAACATATCCGCTCGCTCCCCGGACGGATCATCGGCGTCTCCATCGATGCGCAGAAGTCGCCCGCTTACCGGATGACGCTGCAAACGCGCGAACAACATATCCGGCGGGAAAAGGCAACCTCGAATATCTGCACGGCCCAGGCGCTGCTCGCTATCATGGCCGGGTTCTACGGAGTGTATCACGGACCCGACGGCATCCGCGGAATTGCATTGCGTGTTCATTCCCTCGCGCAACAACTTGAGTCCGAGCTCCGGAACGTTGGATTTTCGCAGTCGAACGACGTGTATTTCGATACACTGAAGGTTGTTGTGGATGGAACTGGTGAAGCGGTGAAAATCATCAGGCGGGCACTTGATGCGGGGTACAATCTTCGCGCCATCGATGAACAGCACATCGGCATTTCATTTGACGAAACAACTCAGGAAGAGGACGTTCGGGCGCTTGCCAAAGCCTTCGCGAGCGCCGGTAAACGATCGTCTCCGGGTTCAAAGAGTTCCCCATCGGAATGGCCGGCGCAATTTCGGCGTTCGTCGCTCTATCTCCAACACCCGGTTTTCAACTTGCATCATTCGGAAACCGAGATGATGCGGTATATCAAGAGTCTCGAGAATAAGGATCTTTCGCTGACGCACTCCATGATTCCGCTCGGCTCCTGCACCATGAAGCTGAACGCGGCAACGGAACTGCTGCCCGTCAGCTGGCCCGAGTTTGCCAACATCCATCCGTTTGTGCCGGCTGAGCAGTCACAAGGATATGCCGAGATATTCAGTCAGCTGGAGAAGGCCCTGTGCGAAATCACGGGATTTGCGGCCGCTTCGTTGCAGCCAAATTCCGGCGCCCAGGGAGAATTCACAGGCCTGCTCGTTATCCGGGCCTATCATGCCGATAAGAATGCCGGGAAACGAAATGTCGCATTGATACCGTCCTCGGCTCATGGGACGAACCCTGCAAGCGCGGTCATGGCCGGAATGCACGTGGTTGTCGTGAACTGCGATGAACGCGGGAACATCGATCTCGAGGACTTGCGATCAAAGGCAGGCGCCCACAAGGACACACTTGCTGCGTTGATGGTCACGTACCCCTCGACGCACGGCGTGTTCGAAGAACAGATTCGTGAAGTGTGTGATCTGGTGCATCAACACGGTGGGCTCGTCTACATGGACGGCGCAAATCTCAACGCCCAGGTCGGACTCACAAGTCCTTCGTCGATCGGCGCCGACGTCTGCCACATCAATCTTCATAAGACGTTTGCGATTCCTCACGGCGGCGGTGGTCCCGGAATGGGCCCGATCTGCGTCGCGCCAAAGCTTGTACCCTACTTGCCGGGGCATTTCTTCCTCACGTCCAGTTCCCCCAAAGCGATCCACGCAGTATCTTCCGCTCCGTGGGCGAGCGCAAGCATTCTTCTGATCTCGTACGGATATGTCAAAATGCTCGGGGGATCCGGCCTCCGGGACGCCACAAGATATGCCATCCTGAACGCCAATTATCTGAAAGCCCGACTCCAGAAGCACTTTCCCGTTCTCTATGAGGGAAAAAACGGCAGGGTCGCGCACGAGTTCATCCTGAACATGAAGCAGTTCAAGGAAATGGCGAACGTCGAAGTGGAAGACATTGCGAAGCGCCTTATGGATTACGGTTTTCACGCCCCGACGGTGTCGTTTCCAGTTGCGGGAACGCTGATGATTGAGCCGACGGAAAGCGAGCCAAAGGCAGAACTCGACCGTTTTGCCGATGCACTCATTTCGATCAAAGCGGAAATCCAGGAGATCGCCGACGGGGCAGGGGATCCGGTGGACAATGTTCTGAAAAATTCCCCCCACACGGCGCATGCCATAACGGCCGACCAGTGGGACCACAAATACCCGCGGTCCAAGGCAGCCTATCCGCTTCCGTATCTCAGAGCCGATAAATTTTGGCCCCCTGTTGGAAGAATCAACAACACGTATGGGGATCGAAACATCATGTGCTCCTGTCCGCCGGTGGAGTCATTTGCGACGGACGAAGTCTCATCCTGAGAGTGGTCCAGTATGCCGATTGAGAATGACGGTGCGGTTCGGGAAATCCTGAAAGCTGCGAAAACGATCGCGGTTGTCGGCGCTTCGCCTAAACCGTGGAGGGATAGCAACAGCATAGCGCAGTTTCTCATGACGAAGGGCTACACCGTGTATCCCGTCAACCCGAACTATCCCAAGGTGCTGGAGATGCCGTGCTATCCGGACCTCAAGTCCGTCCCCGGAGCGATCGACATTGTGGACGTTTTTCGAAGCCCGGACGCTGTGATGGAAATCGTGGAGCAAGCAATTGCCGTGCACGCCCCGACCCTTTGGCTGCAGTTGGGTGTGGTCAATGAAGAAGCTGCGTTGAAGGCAGAGTCCGCCGGTATCAGTGTGATCATGGATCACTGCATTGCGGTGGATCATCGTCGTCTTATTTCCTGAATCTGGAGAAAACTCTTCAAGCCCCGTTCACATTTGTGGAGGGGCTTGTTGTTCTCAAACCACCCCATGTCGAAAAATCCCATCTGGGCCGCCGTTGTTCTTTTGACGTTCGGATTGAATCCGTCGTCCGCCTCCGCGCGACAGCGCGAAGACTCGACGTTCACCGTCCGGGAGATCATGATCCGGGGCAACGAGCGAACAAAAGAATCGGTAATACGCAGGGAAATGACGGTGACCGTGGGAGACACGCTGAGGAGCGGACAATTGGAACGGGACCGGGATCGCATTTACAACCTGGGTTTGTTCAACAAAGTTGATGTGGATTTCAAAAAGGAGGGAACAGAAGCGGACGTAACCGTGACGGTCTATGAACGCTGGTATATTTTTCCGTTTCCCGTGTTTGGAATCAGATACCGCGATCCCTCAAAGCTGTTCTACGGGGCCGGCATTACGGACCAGAACTTTCGCGGACGGAACGAAAAAGTGTTCTTCTCGTTCGCCGTCGGCTACGATAGTTGGGTCTCCCTCTCGTATCAAACTCCGAAACTCACCGACGATGACGATATCTTCTTCCGGGCTCAGGTCTCGTATCAACATCTCCATAACCTGAACGTGGAGAACGGAGAGTACGAACAGCGTCATTTCTTTTCCGGCCTTTCCCTCGGCAAACGATACGGTCTCTACCAGACTCTCGTCGGAGAAGTCGCCTATGAAGTGTGGCAGGTTTCGGACCTCCTCATCGGGAGAACCGCCTCCAGTGACGGCAGAGACGCATTCTTTTCTACGAGCCTTCACTACACCTTCGATGACCGTAACCTTCGGGAGTACGCCACAGGGGGGAACTACGTGTTCCTTGGCATCACGAAGGAGGGATTCGGCAAGTCGGAAGTCAATTTGATGAGATATGCTTTTGACATGAGAGCGTACACGCCGGTGCTCGGGGACGTTTCGGCTGCCGGCCGTGTCTTCGGGACATTGACTGGCGGGGGCGTGGTGCCATCCTACAGGCACGTCTACTATGGCTACGACGAGAGACTGCGCGGGTACTTCAGGCAGGTTCGTGAGGCCGAGGAGATAACGGGAGGGAATCTGGAGTTGCGCATACCGCTGCTGTTACCGCGCTACTACAGGGCGGAATTCATTTCTATTCCGCAATTCAGCGTCTTGCGATATGGGTTGTATTTTGGAATCTTTGCAGATGCGGGGAAAATATGGTATCGGACGCAGCCTTTCAGAGATGTGCCCTTGTATTCCGGGTACGGGGCCGGGATTCATTTTCTCCTCCCGTACGGTCTCACGATCAGAACTGAATACGCGTTTAATAACGAGGGAGGACGCGAATTCTTCGTGGATTTTGGAGCGTCCTTCTAAACCACTAAGGACACGAAGAACACGAAGATAAGATAGCGAAAGACCAGACACATTGGCAAAGGCATTCTTGTTTCGATTGGAGTAACATGGAATACTTCTATGTTCAACACGACGATGTCCACGGTGGCACGCTGATGCTACGGGGTGAAGAGTTCAGGCACCTTGCCCGTGTCTTGCGGAAGTCGGCAGGCGACCGAATTCAGGTTACGGATGGTGACGACACGATGTTCGAGGCCGTCATTCGGTCGATCGACCGGACACATGCGGAATGTGAGATCGTTGAAACCAGGATGCGGGCGAATGAACCAAGGATTGACGTCACGCTGGCGGTTTCTCTTCTGAAGAATCCTGCCCGCTTCGATTTTCTACTTGAAAAAGCGACCGAGCTCGGAGCACGGTCCATTATTCCCTTGATCTGTGAACGGACCATTCCGAAACACGAAAAGCATGATCGTCTGGAGAAGATTGCCATCGCAGCCATGAAGCAATCGGGCCGCTGTTATCTCCCGAAGGTTTTCGAGCTGGCATTCTTTGAATCACTGGTGGGTAGCGCGGGGGCGTATTCTTTGCGCCTCATCCCGCACGAAAAAACGGAGCAATCTCAGTTTGTCGGAAGCGTGCTGCAACACCACACGAACGTGAAATCCGCTCTGATCATGATCGGCCCCGAGGGCGGATTCACCGACCACGAGTTGGAGCTCGCTTCGTTGAACAAGTTCGTTCCGATATCTCTTGGACCACGAAGGCTGCGCTCGGAAACCGCAGCGATCTCTGCACTGAGCTGGGTGGTAGGGGGATGGTGAGAGGAAATTCTAAAGCTGCAAAGCGACCGTCACGGTGTGGTAGAAA
>JBARRO010000040.1:0-12596 GCA_049644265.1 Bacteroidota bacterium | reverse complement strand
GGGCAGGACTGCACGACGCTTGGAGTCAAACTTGTTGACGACGCCCGGAGGTTCGGCGTGGCGGAAACCGTCGACGGCTATATTTCCCGATTGGTCGAAAAACCGGAGAATCCGCTAAGCAACCTTGCCATCGTCGGCCTCTATTATATAACGCAACCCCAGGTTCTTGTCGACAGCCTGAAACACATGATCAAGAGCAACATACGGACGAAGGGGGAATTTCAGCTGACCGATGCGCTCCAGCTGATGCTCGACCGCGGTGAAAAGATGAAAACTTACCAAATAGACGGTTGGTATGACTGCGGGAAGCCGGAAACACTGCTCTCGACAAACCAGTATCTGTTGAAGAAAATGCCGCTACCGGCGACCCGGAACGACGTCATCATTTTGCCGCCGGTGTTTATCTCCCCGAAGGCGACCGTGAGGAATGCGGTCATTGGGCCGTTCGCGACCGTCGCGGACGATGCGAGGGTGGAACACTCGGTCATCCGCAACTCTATTATCAGTGAAGGAGCGAGCGTCACCGACGCACTCCTGCAGGACTCCATCGTTGGCAGTAATGCGGTGGTTCGAGGCACCTACAAGCGCATCAACGTCGGTGATTCTTCCGAGCTGGAATTCAATTAACATCCCATCCCACATCATTCACGGAACAGTTCAAATTCGACCATGAGATACCTTTTTACTTCAGAATCCGTATCCGAAGGTCATCCGGACAAGGTTTGTGACCAGATTTCAGACGCGATCCTCGATGCGATCCTCAGCAAAGACAGCATGTCGCGGGTGGCCTGCGAGAGCTTTGTCACCACCGGGCTGGCACTCGTGGGCGGCGAGATCACCACGAATGCCTACATTGAAGTTCAGGCCATCGTGCGGGACGTCATCCGATCCATCGGTTATACAAAGGCCGGCGTCGGGTTCGATGCGGACTCCTGCTCCGTGATTTCGGCAATCCATTCACAGTCTGCCGACATCTCACGGGGAGTCGACACAGGGGGAGCCGGTGATCAGGGAATGATGTTTGGCTACGCATGCACGGAAACACCGGAGCTGATGCCCATGCCGATCATGTATGCCCACAAACTCGTCATGCGCCTTGCGGAAGTGCGAAAAAAACAAAACGGACTGATGCCGTATCTCAGACCGGACGCAAAGTCACAGGTGACGGTGGAATACGACGAAAAGAAGCCCGTGCGGATCGACTCGGTGGTCATCTCCACCCAACACAATCCCGATGTCACGCAGAAGCGGATCAAAGAGGATGTTATCGAACACATTGTGAAGCATGTTATCGGGAAAGAAATGCTGGACAACAAGACCACGTATTATGTGAACCCGACAGGCCGGTTTGAAATCGGAGGCCCACACGGTGACAGTGGCCTGACCGGGAGAAAGATCATCGTCGACACGTACGGCGGTCGCGCCCCACACGGCGGCGGCGCGTTCTCCGGAAAAGACCCAACCAAAGTGGATCGAAGCGCGGCGTACGCTGCCAGGCACATCGCCAAGAACATTGTCGCCGCCGGGTTGGCCACGGAATGCCAGATCCAGGTCGCCTACGCGATCGGCGTTGCCGAACCAGTCTCCATTATGGTCCAGACGTACGGAACCGGAGTGATTCCCGACCACAAGATCGCAGACATCATCAAGGAAGTGGACATGACACCCCGGGGCATCATCAAACGTCTCGACCTTCGTCGGCCCATTTATCGCAAAACCGCTGCGTATGGACATTTCGGCAGAAATGAAAAAGAGTTTACGTGGGAAAAAACCGATCTCGTGAAAAAATTCCAGAAGGCGGCACGATGAACGCCCCAACAATTGTCAGGAAATCGCCAATAGCAGGCACAGAATCAATCACCAATCACAGGACCAATCAACTCATCCCTATGAACGAGAAAAAAGGAATCTACAAAGTCAAAGATCTCTCGCTGGCCAAAGCGGGGGCGATGCGAATCGAATGGGCGGAATCACGCATGCCTGTCCTGATGGCTCTTCGCGAAAAGTACCGGAAATCGAAGCCCTTCAAAGGTTTCACCATTGCGGGCTGTCTGCATGTCACGAAGGAGACGGCGGTCCTCATCAAAACATTTGTCGAGGCGGGCGCGAACGTGAGTTGGAGCGGCTGCAATCCGCTTTCCACCCAGGATGACGTCGCGGCAGCGCTGGCGGCCGATGGAGTGTCGATCTTCGCATGGCACGGAATGAACGTGCAGGAGTTCTACTGGTGCATCGAGGAAACGCTGAAGGCAAAACCGAACCTCACGCTCGATGACGGCGCCGACCTCATCTTTACGGTCCACAACAAGCATCAGGAACTCATCCCGAACGTCATTGGCGGAACCGAGGAAACCACAACTGGCGTCCATCGGTTGCGCGCCATGGCAAACGACGGGGCTCTTAGATACCCTGTCATCGCTGTCAATGACGCTGAGACAAAATGGGATTTTGACAACGTCTACGGCACCGGACAGTCGACGCTCGACGGAATTTTGCGCGCCACGAGTGTTCTGCTCGCCGGAAAGAACGTTGTTGTCGCGGGATTCGGCCATTGCGGCCGTGGGGTTGCCACACGCGCCAAGGGTCTCGGTTCCAATGTCATCATCACCGAAGTGAAACCCACAGCTGCCCTGAAGGCGACGCTGGAGGGATTCCGGGTGATGACCATGGACGAAGCCGCCCGCATCGGCGATATATTCATCACTGCCACCGGTGTGAAGGATATTATCGTCGAGCGCCATTTCAAGATGATGAAGGATGGAGCGATCGTCTGCAATACAGGCCATTATGATTGCGAAATCAACCTGAATGATCTTGCAAAACTAAAGAAGACTGTCCGTACCGTTCGGTCCGACAACGAGGAATACCTGCTGAAAGACGGACGTCGCATTTACGTCCTTGCGCAGGGTCGCCTGGTGAACCTCGCGGCCGCCGAAGGGCACCCCTCCGAAGTGATGGATATGTCGTTTGCCAACCAGTTCATGTCCCAGCTTCGTCTGGCCGAATCGTTCAGAAAAGGAACGCGACTCGAGAACAAAGTCTACGACATTTCGACAGAACAGGATCAGGAAATTGCAGGTGTGAAGCTTCAGACGATGGGATACAAGATCGATAAACTCACGAAGGAACAGATCAAGTATCAGCAGGACTACTCGGCAGGAACCTGATCTGATTTCCTTAGCAAGGATTTGAAGGCATCCTGCTTCAGCAGGATGCCTTTTTGTTTTCCTTCCCCTTTCATCATTCGTCACGGTTTTTCTGGAATTTCTGGGATTTTTTTTGCAACCTATGGTCTGTCTGCGACAAAACAACGAATTCTAGATTGTCCAACTCCGGCAGAATGACAAAACGCACTTCCCCCGCTGTGCTTGCCGAACGCCTTTCCGCGATGGCAAGAAACCTCTGGTGGACATGGAACCCCGAGGCACAGGAAATCTTTCACAAACTCTCCCCCCTCGCGTGGCGGCGATCAAACCACAACGGCATGGAAGTCCTCAAGGAGGTCTCTCCCGTCGAACTCCGGGCGCGTCTCAACGATCCCGACTTTTCGGAAAAGGTCGAACTCGTGTTGGAAGAATTCGATTCGTACATGAAAAGAACCTCTACCTGGGCCGCAAAGCATGCACCCTCCCTCAAGGATCCGGTGGCATACTTCAGCGCCGAATTCGGTCTTCATGAATCGTTGCCGAACTACTCGGGGGGATTGGGAATCCTCTCGGGAGACCATACAAGATCCGCCAGCGACCTGGGAATTCCATTTGTCGCAGTGGGGCTGTTCTATCGTCACGGATATTTCGAACAGCGGATCGGCCCCGATGGATGGCAACAGGAGCTTTATCCCAGCAACGATCCGGAACGGCTACCTCTGGAGCTGGTCCTCCAGGCCGAAGGCGGCCGCCTGTTGAACACCGTCGAGATCGGACACAGCGTTGTCTACTTCCAGACATGGGCTGTCCGCGTCGGCCGAGTGACCCTCTATTTGTTGGATACGAACCTTCCCGAGAATGAACAGCACTTTCAAGGACTTACGGGATACGTGTACGGCGGAGATATCGACACAAGGATCGGACAGGAAATTGTCCTGGGGATCGGCGGTGCACGGGTCCTTCAATCGATGGGAATCACACCGTCGGTCTATCACATTAACGAAGGCCATTCAGCGTTCCTGACCCTCGAACTGCTTCTCCAGGAACTCAATACCGGGAAAAGCCGGGCTGAGGCCGAGAAGAGCGTGCGGTCGCGCTGCGTGTTTACCACACACACACCCGTTCCGGCGGGCCATGACCGGTTCACCTCGGACCTGATGGAGCATTCGCTTGGAAAATTCTGGAGCGCATCGGGACTCTCACACGAAGAGCTCATGTCCTACGGAAGGGTCAAGCCGGAGGACCGCTCCGAACAATTCACGATGACCGTATTGGCACTCCGCATGTCCCGGGCCGCCAACGGGGTCAGCGAACTGCACGGTCATGTAAGCCGTGAGATGTGGAAGGAACTGTTCCCCGGCAAAGCGACGGACGACGTACCCATCGGCCACGTCACAAACGGGATTCACACACCCGGCTGGGCAACCGCACATGCGCATGAATTTTGGAACAAACGTCTCGGATTCGATTGGACGGAAAAACTCCTTGAGCCTGAGTTTTGGAAAAAACTCGAGAACGACGACCTTGCGAGCGACGAGGAGATCTGGGCATTGCGGTATGTTCTGCGCCGCGACCTTGTCGAATTCGTTCGCCGGCGGCTCCACGATCAGAATCTCCGGATGCAGGGCAACGGGCCCCTCCCCGCAATGCGCATCCTCTCGCCGGATGTTCTCACGGTGGGATTTGCCCGCCGGTTCGCGACCTACAAACGCGCGCCGCTCGTCTTCCGCCATCTCGAACAAGTCATCCCCCTCTTTACGGACCCGGACCGGCCTGTGCAGTTCATATTTTCGGGGAAGGCTCATCCCCGCGACAACGACGGAAAGAAATACATCCAGCGGATTGTCGAGATCACACGCGACCCGCATCTGTACGGCAAGGTGGTATTCGTTGAGAACTATGATATCAACGTCGCACGCCACTTGATTTCGGGTGCCGACGTGTGGCTGAACAATCCGAGGCGACCGCTCGAAGCCAGCGGCACCAGCGGCCAGAAGATTACAATTCACGGAGGCCTGAATGTCAGCATCATGGACGGCTGGTGGCGCGAAGGGTTTCAGGGGGACAATGGCTGGGCGATCGGCGGCGACGTGGCTGAATCCAATCTTGAAGAACAGGACGAGCGGGACTTTGAGAAGCTCATCGAAGTTCTCTCCCTTCATGTTGTTCCCGAATTCTACACCCGCGATGAGCATGGGATCCCGCGTCGCTGGATACGTCGGATCCGCAATGCCATGCGGACGCTTATTCCGGCCTTCAATACTGACAGAATGGTGGCCGAATACGTCAGGAAGTACTACGTTGTGCGGGACCGATGACCCCCGTCATAGCTCTCTCCCATCGTATTGACATTCTCCCCATCCATAAATATCTTTGTTTGTCTAAATCAGGTGTAGCTCGTTGAGAAGCAGCGGTAACCGTGCACTCGTTTGATGCGAATCCATCAGGAATTGCAGTCGGGGCGCAGGCTTTCGCCGCTCTCGACACACAGGAATCGTTTACACACTGCATCGCTCGCTCCCCCGAATCCCCGGGGACGACATTCCCCGGGAACACCGGATTCACAGTTCATTCTGCCGAAGTCACAAGGAAGCGTTACCCATGACTGAGTTGATCGAACCTCTCGAGACAGAAGACGAAGGCTCGACCCGTAAACTTGCGGCCATCATGTTTACGGACATCAAAGGGTTCTCCAAGAAAATGGGAGAAAACGAGGAGGCCGCATTCGAACTTCTCAAGACCCATGACGCCATCATGCGTGTGCTGTCGGCGAAGTTTGGCGGAAAGGTCATCAAGTCGATCGGTGACTCGTTCATGGTGGATTTCTCCAGCGCCGTCAATGCCGTCAAGTGCGCCATCGAAGCCCAGAAGCGATTCTGGTCGTTCAATGTCGACAAGGATGAGTTCCACAAAATCGAAATCCGGATCGGCATTCATATGGGGGATGTGATCATCCGCGGCGAGGATATTTACGGGGATGGCGTGAACATTGCTTCGAGGATCGAGGCGATCACGCAGCCGAACCGTATCTGCATTTCTCAGGATGTGTACAACCAGTTGAAGAACAAGATCCCGGTACGCGTGTTCGGGATCGGCGGCATGAAGCTGAAAAATATTGCCGAACCGGTTGAGGTGTTTGAAATTCTGATCGACTCGATTCCGGAGCTTTCGACTCCTTCCAAGTCCGCCCAGGAAGCGATGTCAAAAAAGAAAGAGGACGCAGTTTCCAAGACCGAGGCCGAGGAGGCGACAGAAGCAAAGCAGGTCGAGGAGGCAAAGAAGCGAGTATCGAAGGGCCAGGCCCATGTCGAGGAGAAGCGAAGGGCGGTCGAGGAGATCTACGCAAAGGCGGAGAAATTGTTCGCCGAAGGGAAATTTGACGAGGCTGAATCTCAGCTGAATGAGATCTACAAAATCGATCCCGCATTCCAATCCTCTATTCAGAGGAAGAAAGATGAGGAAGGGAACGAGAAGCGTGCGCAAGAACATATCACCAACGCGAAGAACCATCTCAGCCGCAGAGATCTCAAGGCGGCCGAGGGAGAAATCAACGAAATCTTCAGGTTCCTCCCGCTTCACACGGGAGCTCAACAGATCCTCCTCCAGATTGAGGAGGAGCGTTACAGGATGGAGGAGGAGGATCGCCTTAAACGCTCGGCGACAGAAAAGAAGGAGAAGGACAAGGTCGTCACAGCGGATGAGCGCAAGATCGAGGAACTTCTCAGTCGCACCCGTCAGCTCCTTGAACAGGAACAATTCACCGAGGCGTCTGCATCGCTCCGCGAGCTGTTCCTCCTCGACCCGAATCATGAAGGCGCGCACCGACTCGAAGAGAGCATTCAGCAGGCGCACCAGGCCAAAATAGAGCTTGAAAAAGTCCAGGCCGAACAAGGCGTGGAAGAGCAACGCACCAAGCAGCTTGCAGTTCTTCAGCAAAAGCTCGAGGAACAGAAAAAGAAGAAACAGTATGCGTTCGAAATCCACCGAAAAGGAAAGCAACGCAGATTCATCATGGGGATTGCCGCAGCGGTGGTTGCCATCGGCATCCTGGCTCTGATCCCCAGCCTTCTGCGGACGCTCTTTCCGAAGTCGATTTCCCTGGCGGTCATCCAGTTCACCACCGAAGGGCAGGAAAGCGGAGATGCCTCCGATGTCCAGGCAATGCTCCCCGTCCTGCTCGCAGAAGACTTCGCCCGATGCTCCAACGTATCCGTTATCGCCGGGACGTCCTCGTCCCTGATCGACCCTCGATCCGTCAACCTGAAAAATCTCTCCACCACGCTCAAGATCCAGGAACTCGTCACCGGAACCGTGAAACGCGACAGCACACAGTACTCGATTGCCGTGAGGCTCATGGATCTCGAAGGCGAAACGACCGTCTGGTCGGCGAAATTTGACACGGATCTGAATGGACTTCATAAGGTGCGGTCCCTGATTGTTCACAATGTCCTCGCAAGCCTCGAGGTCGATTCACCCGTTGAGCAGATCCCCGCTCCGGGATTGGGAGCGGAAGCCTATGAGCAATTCCTGAACGCCCGCCGCCTGCTCTTGTCGCCGAGCCCTTCGTCCGCAAACCAGGCCCGGACGATTCTCCTCGCGCTCCTCGAAAACGAGCCGTCATCTGGTCCTGTCAGTGCGTACCTTGCCGAAGCCTCCATGGAGTTCTGGAAGTCGCATCGCTCAGACGAGCAGGCGCTCCGCGATGCCTTCGATTATGCGCAGCGGGCGCTTCGGACCAATACGAATAATGCGTGCGCGTATGAAGTGCTCGGCGAATATTTCCGGGCAACCCAGCAGTACCAGAAAGTCACAGGGAGCCTCGAGAAGAGTCTTGAATTGCAGCCCGGGAACCCGGCGTGTTACCGCGAACTCGCTTCGATTGCGCTCGTTGCGGGAGAATACGACCTCGCCCTCAAGCACGCCACGGACGCCCATTCTCTCGACCCGAAGAATCCCGATACCCATTTCATTCTCGGGCTGGTGTACCATATGCGGAAAGAATACGGTTCGGCCGTTGCCGCATATCAGGACGCAACGTCCATGGGGGACAGCGATTCGCTGATCACATCTGATTACCTGTTGTCGTCATTGGTTGAGCAGGGACAGCTGGACAAAGCCATCGAGGGCGGATTGGGATTGCTCCAGATGGCACCCGACGATTATCGGTTTCATTACATGCTTGCCAGAATCTACCAGAATGCCGTCAAGATCGCCGAAGCCAACGAGCATTTGAACGACGGACTGGCATTGGTTCAGAAGACTCTGGAGACCAACCCAAACGATGCGACGGCTTACTCCTACGGAGCACTGTTTTACAGCCGCCTGGGAAAGTATCCGGAGGGCGAAGCCATGATGAAGAAAGCAGTCGAACTGAATCCAAACTCGGCGGACATCCTCTATCGGCAGGCAGGGTTGTATTCCATCCAGAAGAAATTCCCGAACTCCCTCAGCTCGCTCAATTCCGCTGTGAACAAACGATACGATTTCTCGAAGATCCTGGACCTGGACCTCATCCTTGTTTCCCATGAGCCGGAATTCCCGGATGCAATTGTGAGGAGCATCGACTCCGCGACTCCCTCGAAGTAAGACGTTCTCTCCGGCGGAGAGCGTTGCAGAGCGGCGCCAACTCCCATCCCTCTTCCTCCCTTCTGAAACAGATCTTTGCCATGTTGTCATCCACACGTCAACATTCGCGTATTGCCTCCCGAAGTTTTTTTAGCTAATTTGACAGCGCTTTACATGAGTTCCCCCCTTCCGTCAATGGAGATCCCCCGGAGATATGAATGAAGATTTTTGATGACATTGACCGTCATGACCATGAGCAGATTGTCTTTTGTTCTGACAAGAAAGTCGGCCTCAGGGCGATCATCGCCGTGCACAATACCTCCCTGGGCCCCGCGCTCGGGGGGACCCGGATATGGAACTATGCCTCTGACGCGGAAGCCCTTCTCGACGCGCTGCGGCTTTCCCGTGGCATGACGTACAAGGCCGCGATTGCAGGGTTGAATCTCGGCGGCGGCAAGGCCGTCATTATCGGCGAGGCGGATAAAATAAAATCGGAAGCGTTGTTCAGGACCTACGGGAGATTCGTCGAAACACTCGGAGGGAGATACATTACCGCGGAAGACGTGAACACGAACGTCAGGGACATGGAATGGGTGCGAATGGAGACCCAGCACGTTACAGGTATATCCCGCTCCCTCGGAGGCAGCGGCGATCCTTCCCCGGTCACGGGGCTCGGTGTTTACGTCGGAATGAAAGCCACAGTCCGGGAGTTGTTCGGTTCCGACTCTCTCAAGGGAAAGAAAATCGCGATCCAGGGCGCGGGTAAAGTGGCGACCTCGCTCTGCGAGCATTTGGTGAAAGAAGAGGCCAAACTCACCATTACAGATATCAACGAGGACCGTGCGCGGACCGCCGCAAAGCAGTTCAAAGCAAGTTATGTCAAACCGGACAAGATTTACGAGTCCGCAGTCGATATTTTTGCACCGTGCGCACTTGGCGGAATTCTCAACGACCAGACCATTCCTCGACTCAAATGCAAAATCGTCGCAGGGTCGGCAAACAACCAGCTGCTGGACGAAAAGAAACACGTCCAGATGCTCATCGATCGGGGGATCCTCTACGCCCCGGACTACGCAATCAATGCCGGCGGGCTTATCAATGTGGCGAACGAACTTGAAGGGTACAGCGAGGGTCGCGCACTGAACCAGGCTGAAGGAATCTACGAGATCCTTCAACAGATTTTCAGGATCGCGCGGGAGGAAAAGGTCCCGACATCCGTGGCGGCGAACAAACTCGCGGAATATCGTATCGAATCCATCGGCCGAATCAAACAGATTCATGCCGGCAGCTCGATCATCGACCACTAATTTCCATGTCTCAAAAACGCAGAATCGTGCGCGAGAAAGTTCTTCAAGCGCTGTACGCCTACGAGATTTCCCGGGAACCCATCGAGAGCATTGTGGAGAATATCCTGACGGATCTCAAGCGACAGCAGGATTCCCTTGAATTTGCCAAACAGCTCATCGTGAAGGTCATAGAAACGACCAATGAGCTCGACGATCTTATCAAGCAGCGCGTCGAGCATTGGGAGTTTAACCGACTCGCGGTGATCGACAAGATCATCCTTCGCATGAGCATTTGCGAGCTCCTCTACTTCGAAGATATCCCTCCAAAAGTCTCCATCAACGAGGCAATCGAAATTGCCCGCGCGTACAGTACCGAGAAGAGTGACAAATTTGTCAACGGGGTTCTTGATTCCGTTCTCGATTCCCTCAAACAAAAGGGAGCCCTCAAAAAATCCGGACGGGGGCTCGTCGAAAGTTCCATCACCCGGAAAACCAATCCATGACCGCCGCACCCCAACCGGCAGGAGCCACGCGCGGCCAGATCTTCTCCTGGACCCTGTTTGACTTCGCGAACACCGCGTTCTATGTTTTGATCCTCACCGTCGGATATCCGCTGTATTTCAAGGAGATCGTTGCAGCAGATCATCCTCAATCAGATTTCCTCTGGGGACTTGGGTTCAGCATCTCGATGCTCATCGTCGCGCTCCTTTCGCCGATTCTCGGGGCCGCGGCAGACTTTGGTGCAGGAAAGAAACGGTATCTGGCAATATTCACGGTTCTGTGTATCCTCGCCACGGCGAGCCTGTTCTTCGTGGAGAAGAACATGGTGGTCGCTGGCATGCTACTCCTTATTCTGGCAAATGTCGGATTCGAGGCGGGTCTCGTCTTCTATGACGCATTCCTGCCGGAAATAACCTCGGAGCGTACGTATGGCCGGGTATCCGGGTACGGCTTTGCCATGGGATATGCGGGATCGCTTGTCACGCTCGCCGTTGCATACCCGCTTTACACGGGAGGATTTTCCGAAGGGAATCTGCTGAACGTCCGCTTTAGCTTTCTGCTCGCGGCGGGCTTCTTTCTGGTGTTTGCTCTTCCGATTTTTCTGTTCGTGCCCGATCGCCAGCGGGCCCCAAGCGCCACGGGAGCATTTGTGCGGGCCGGAATTCAACGCGTACGGAATACCTTCCGTGACTTTCCGCGCTACCGTAACGTCGCCCGGTTCCTTTTTGCCTATTTCATCTACATCGACGGCGTGAACACCATCATTATATTTTCATCCATCTTTGCACGCGAGACCATCCATCTCGACATCGGTGAGATCGTGATCTTCTTTGCGATGGTGCAAACCTCGGCCATTCTTGGATCTGCCGTCTTTGGCATTCTCGCCGATCACTGGGGACACAAGCCGACGCTCAGCGTTTCGCTTCTCCTTTGGCTGGTCGTCGTCGTGGTCGCATACTTCGTTCAGGACAAGGCCATGTTCTACGTGGTCGGCTTCCTGGCCGGGATCTCGCTCGGTTCATCACAGTCATCAAGCAGAAGTCTGATGACCCAGATTACTCCCGCCGACAAAAAGACCGAATTCTTCGGTTTCTATTCGTTTTTCGGCAAAGCTTCTGCCATTGCAGGTCCCTTCGTGTTCGGACTCATCTCCTCGTTTGCCGACCAGCGGAGCGCTATTCTTTCGGTCGGGTTTTTTCTCGTGCTCGGCCTCGTTCTGCTCCAGAGAGTGGAATCCGGGCACGGGAATACTGCACCGGATTTCTCAGTTCCGACAAAATTGTGAATTTCTTCCACTTTATTCTTGCAATTTTTTCCATTTTCGCTTACCCTTTTTAGATTGCTTGTAGTCACAAAATCCCATTCCCTGCGCACGTTTCTCACCTCGGACCTGAGCTGATGAGACAATCGGTGTTCATTATCGGCCTTCTTGTTTCTGCGCTTGCCGTCGCAGTAGTCATCTTCTTCTTTTTTGTTCCCCAGTTCATCAGGGATGGCGGCTATCTCGTCATCCTGCTCATTGCTCTCTCCATCATGGTCATTACGTTCGTCATCGAACGGACGATTTCTCTGAAAAAGATTCAGGGGAAAGGATCCCTTTCGCAGTTCTTGAAGGAAGTCGAGAAAGCCGTGGAAGCGAAAGAGTTCCAGCAGGCCATCACACTCTGCGAAGCCCAGAAAGGCGCTCTCGCATCGATCCTTCAGGCGGGGTTTGAGCGCTACCTCGAACTGCAGCGCAAAAAGAAACCCGTGGCGTCAGACAAAATGGTGAGTGAGATTCAGCGTGCGTTCGAAGAAGCGACAGCCCTGGAAATGCCCCTGCTCGAAAAGAACCTCATCGCCATTTCCACCATCGCCTCCGTGTCCACCATGGTCGGCCTGCTCGGAACGGTACTCGGAATGATCCGGTCCTTCCAGGCACTGGCCCAAACGGGCGCACCCGATGCCGTGCAGCTCTCGCTCGGTATTTCCGAAGCGCTGATCAATACGGCCGGCGGTCTCATTGCCGCTATCACAGGAATTGTCGCGTACAACGTATTTGTGAACAAGGTCGACAGTTTCACCTATACGCTGGACGACGCGGTCTATAATATCGTGC
>JBARRO010000039.1:0-3693 GCA_049644265.1 Bacteroidota bacterium | reverse complement strand
TCAGAAAGGTGACGGTCAGCAGCACGACCCTTACTCGTCGATTAAGTATTTCTTCAATCCCGGCTTATCCTCCTCATTTTCCTCAACAAAACGTTCGTATTTCTCGGCGGTTTCGAACTGCGAAGTTATCACTTCGGGTTTGACGAACCCCTTACTGCCGTCCTTACCAACGTATGCCTTGAAACTGCTGAAATGACGGTCACCCGCTTGCGAGGTAGTTCTCAGAAAAGTGGCGGTTTCCTCTCTCATTCACCCCAGAATCGCCACCATTTTCTCCTGCATCGGCTCTCCCGTTACCACAACCTCACGATTCTTCGTAATGTAGACATCAATCTCGCTCCGGACTCCGTACTTGCCGTCGAAATAGATACCCGGCTCAATGGAAAAGGATGTCTGAGGGATAACCTTCCTTTCGTCTTTTGTTTCCAGATTATCCATATTGGCGCCGTTTCCGTGGATTTCCTCTCCGATCGAGTGCCCTGTCCGATGGACGAAATACTTACCATATCCCTTTTTCGCAATGAACTTCCGCGCCGCATCATCGACCTGACATCCCATAATTTCCCTCCCCTTCGCAAAAGAATCCCGAACAAAATTGAGAGCGGCATCTCTGCCCCCACGAACGACCTGGAAAATGTTCTCATACTCCGCCGGCACCTTGTCTCCGATATAGCCCATCCATGTGATATCGGCATAGACCGACCTCGGTTTATCCTTTTTTGCCCACAAATCCAGCAGCACGAGATCTCCCTTTTTCAACGGTGAATGCACATCCTTCGTCGGTTCATAGTGCGGATTCCCCGCGTTTGCATTCACGGAGCAATTGGGGTCGCTCTCACTCATGATGCCGCGACGCTTGAATTCCGACAGCATGAACTGCTGCACGTCGTACTCGTGAATCGACTGATTGGCGGTAATTCGCTGACGAATGAATGTAAACGTTTCGTCCACAATCTGTCGCAGGTGTTTGGCCGCCTCAAGATTGTCGCGCATCTGCTCCTCGTCCCATCGGGCTTCGAAATACTGTACGAGGTTCGCTGACGATGAGACTTTCACGCCGGTTTTCCTTACGAGCTCAAGGGTTCCGCCGTCGACGTTCGAAACGTATGGAATGGCACAACGGGGCGAGTACTCCATGGCAACCTTCTTCGCCCCCTTGAGAATCTTCTTAAGGCCCTGGTCCAGAGATGCCCAGCTCAAATATATTGTCTTGGAACCCGGCACCGGGTCAAGGTTCCACTGCTCGATGTGATGAACGAGCTTGCGGGGTTCTCCTTTGGCAGGAACGAAATAGAAGTACCGTCTTGTGTACAGAATATGGGTTGGAAGCGCCATCAGGCGGGTGGCAAACACATTCGAGCCGCGGAAATTGTAGAGCAGCCAGCCGTCGATTTTTTCCTCCTTGAGCGCTTCCTGGATTTGTCTGATTGTCTCGGTGGTCATGTGATCTCCTTGGAGTAGGTATCATGGGCTTGAGGGAAATTCAGAACAACTGCAGGTGGGTTGGAATATACAAAGAGAACGGACAGCCTCCTAGTGCCGCTTCCAATAAGTAGATTTGTATCCACAGTCCGTGAGAAGTGCAAATTGGAGCGGCCCGCCTGCGGTGTTCGGGCGGGCACTACTGCCTTTTTTGAATAGGCCTTTAGTATGGACCGCAAGATTACTTTTTAGAGGGATGGACTTCGTAAACAAAGACTCCCTCTTTCACGCCCGGGTCGTCATTCATAATTTTTCTTCTCCGCCTCAATCCCGGCGTTGAAGACTCGATTACGGATACACTTCTGCCGTCGGACACAGGACACACAATCGACAGGCGCCCTTCTGCACGGAGGTGCTGCTCCCAGTTACCGGGTCTTGATGAATGTACCGTTGTGAAGCTCGGTGTAAGCTTGTCGAAGCTCTTCATCGGTATTCATGACAATCGGGCCGCGCCAGGCTACCGGTTCTTCAAGCGGACGGCCGGAGACCAGCAGAAACCGAATCCCGGCCTCCCCTGCTTGAACGGTCACCTCATCGCCGTTTTCGAACAGCACCAGCGATCGGTTGCCCGTCATCTCGGGAACGGGTGGAGCATCGGTTTCCGTATTTTCGGTCAACACGGGCCTGGGGCTGGAAGCATCGCGGAACGTCCCTGATCCCTCGAATACATAAGCGAACGCATTCCGCGACGTCTCGACGGGCAGAGTCTTGCGCTTTCCCGGGGGAACGGATACGTCGAGGTACCGCGGGTCGGCAGCGATCCCCACCACCGGTCCTTTCTTTCCCCAAAATGTCCCGCAGACCACCCGAACACTCGTGCCGTCATCATCCGTCACAACAGGAATCTCTCCGGACGGAACATCCTGGTACCGCGGGTCCGTCATCTTATGAGATGATGGAAGATTTGCCCAAAGTTGAAAGCCGTGCATGCGCCCCTTGAGGTCGCCTTTGGGCATCTCCTGATGAAGAATGCCGCTTCCGGCCGTCATCCATTGCACGTCTCCGGCACCCAGCGATCCCCGGTTGCCCAGACTGTCGCCATGGTTGACCGTTCCGGCAAGCACATACGTGATCGTTTCGATCCCTCTGTGAGGGTGCCATGGAAAACCTGCGACGTAATCCTCGGGATGTTCATTCCGAAAATCGTCAAGAAGCAGAAACGGGTCAAAATCGCTTGTTTGGCCAAATCCGAAAGCCCTGCGGAGCCGCACTCCGGCGCCCTCGATGGTAGGCTGGGCCTGAATGATGCGTTTCACCGGTCGAATTGACATCAAATCCTCCTATTCGTAGTCGCTCATGTTAACAAACAGACCAAAAGTATGGTTTCCATGAAAGAAATTCAAGAACGAATGGTGGGGGAACAAAAAAGCCCGTCGGAAAATCCGGCGGGCTTTAAAACGGCACACCCTGCCCTGCTATTTCTCCACGGGAACCGCCTCCTCGGGCAACGGCGTCATCGGCAGGGACTTTCTCCTGCCGTTGGGTCGCTTTCGCATGTATTTCTGCTCCACGGTGTTTTCATCTACGGATGTTTCCTCGACATCAGGATAGGTGTAGATTTGATACTTGTAGTTCCTCAGAATGATGTCCTTCCCGTTGCGGCCGAGCACGTACTGTGGGAGAAGAGGGATTTTTCCCCCGCCGCCCGGTGCATCGATGACATAGTAAGGAACAGCCAAACCTGAAGTATGACCGCGCAGTTTGTCCATGATCTCCAGTCCCACACGTACCGGTGTCCTGAAATGGTTCGTGCCCTTCGTCAGGTCTGCCTGATAAATGTAGTACGGCCGAACACGCATCTTGAGGAGTTTCCGGTGAAGTTCGAGCATCACGTCCGCATTGTCGTTCACGCCTTTCATGAGGACCGCCTGGTTCCCCACCGGGCAACCAGCATCGGCGAGCATGGCGCAGGCTTTTTCCGCTTCGGGAGTACATTCCCAGGGATGGTTGAAATGTGTATTGACATAAATGGGATGGTACTTCCTGAGCATCCTGCAAAGTTTCGGAGTGATCCGCTGCGGCAGGACGCACGGCATTTTTGTGCCCAGCCGGATGATTTCCACGTGGGGGATCTGTCGCAACCCGGCGAGGACTTTCTCCAGCGCGTAGTCCGTCACCATCAGGGGATCGCCACCGGAAAGGACCACGTCGCGAATCTCCGAATGAGCAGCGATGTAGTCCAGGTCGTCCTGCATCTGGCGAGCGTTAATT
>JBARRO010000038.1:0-6640 GCA_049644265.1 Bacteroidota bacterium | reverse complement strand
GCTGCGAACGTGAAAACATCCCGAAGAACGCCCTCATTAGTAACTTTGAGCAGCTTCTGAAATTCCTCCTTTGTAAGAAAGAGAGGGGGTTGAGGTGGGACGCGCACCCCGGAAGCCTGTAGGAAGGGATTAGAACCCAATAACTGCCATTGAACGGCAAGGTTGAATGCCGCTCGAAGTGAACGGAAGAGAATATTAACGTACGTAGGGGAGCACTTCTCGAGCATGGTCCTCTTAAAGTCCTCAACGTCCTTCAGAGAGTAGCTAGAGAGGGCTTTGTTACCTGCAATTCCTGCGAAGATCTTGAAGGAAGGCAGATAAATCCTCTGGAGTGTGCTTTCTCTGAGCACGTTCCGTTGAGCCACACTAAACTGCCTAACGAAGTCTGAGAAAAGCGGAGAGGTTACCTTGTTCTTGAGGAGTGCCTGGAATTCACTCAGAGCCTTAAGTGCATCCTGCTTGAGCCTTGCCCCGGTAGATTTCCAACGGATTTTTCCCCCATCATAGTACAGGATATACCAAAAACCATTAGACCGTTTGAAGAGTGAAAGGCGGGAAATGGACATTGCCAACCTCCTTTTAGTTAGCAATTCCATTAGCAATCCTACTAAAGCGTAAAGAATACTAAGGGGGGAACGCCTGACCTACAGCTCCGGAGGCTGTCGCTCTATCCAGCTGAGCTACGGGCGCGTATCAAGGAAAACTCAAAATTCGAAATGGAAAATTGAAAAAGAACCGATTTAAGTTTTGCACCATCCAGTCCCGACAAAAAACGTCGGGATCCTCAAATCGGCAGCCGCTCGCAAATCGCGCTTGCAGGCCGATTTGGGACTACGGGCGCGTATCAAGGAAAATTCAAAATTCAGAAACGGAAAATTGAAAAACACTCCAGGAAAGAGGCTGAAGGTTACCTTCTACCGTGCCGAATCGCAGTTGAAGGTAACCTCCGGCCTATCCGAGCATAGGCCCTACAGATGATAAGGTAGGATTCTTTTACCAGATTTTCAATCTCCTTGCATTACAGAAAGGAGTGAATTGTGGAGAGGACTGACTCGGGGGTTATTCTCAACATACATTCGAACGTTCCGATCGGACATTTGTTGCCGCCGTGGATCGAACAGGGCCTGCACGACAATCCCTTCGTTTCCAGAACAATGTCCTTTGCACCGTAGGGAGCAAAACCAAATTCAGGAACTGTTGCCCCGAACAGTGCAACGACCGGAGTCTGAACGGCAACTCCCAGGTGCATGGGCGCGCTATCGTTGGTGAGCAGCACCTTGCACCGTCGAAGCGCCTCTGCGGACTGAAGGAGCGTGAATTTCCCTGCCACATTGCGAACCCGTGTGCTGTCCGCAAGCACTTTGATTTCCTGGCAAAGATCCGTGTCTTCATCCCCTCCAACCAGCAGGACCTCAAACCCTTCCGATCCCAGCCGGCGAACGACCTCCGCAAAACGTTCTTTCGGCCATCTCTTCGTGTTCCAGATGGTTCCCGGAGCGACTCCGACCATGGGTGCCGATGGATCCATACTCAGTCCCTGGAAAAGTCGTTCGACAGCATCCCTGTCCGCGTCTGAGGGATAGACTCGCGGGAGCTCATGACCAGTCACGTTGAATCCAAGCGCGGACAGGAGTGAAATATTCCGCTCAATCTCATGTATCCCGGATCGGTACTGTACCCGATCGGTCAAGAGCCATCGTCCGGCACTTGTGCTAAAACCCACCCGGCGCGGAATGCCGGCCATCCGCACAAGCAACGCACTTCGGAGAGAGCGATGAGGAACAACGGCAAGATCGTATCGATTGCTTTCCAGGGTCCGCTGTATTCTTCGAAACCCGCGTATTCCTTTGTCTCTTCCCCGTTTGTCGTAGGGAATAACGTTCCTGATAGAAGGATGGTTTGAGAAAAGACCCGAAGCCCTCGACACAACCACGATGTCGACGCTGGTTTCGGGAAAATTCTTCTTGATCAGTTGTACAAGCGGGAGCGTAAGAATGACATCCCCGATGAACGCGGTTTGAACGACGAGGATATTCTTGAATTCAGAGGGCACGGTCATTCAGCCCCGGAAGAATCAACGCTTCTATCGGGAACGTGCTTCCAACGCTTGTGCATCCACATCCATTGTTCGGGATGCTTGCGGATAAACTCTTCCGTAAGTCTCACGTGTTTTTGTGTCAGAAGTGCGATGTTTTCCCTCGAGTCCCCCCGGATCTCCGGCGCCTCCACTTCGTAGAATTCCTGTGAGAATGATCCGTCCGGTTCACGCAGTGTGAACCCGAGAGCGATAGGTGCCCCGGTCTTGAGACTAAACGCTGCCGGCCCTTCAAACGTCGGGGTCTGCCTCCCAAAAAACTCCACCTGAACACTGTCTTTCGGGGCAGTCTGGTCGGCGAGCATTCCGACGATTCTCCCCTCGCCAAGGGCCTTCAGGACTTCGCGGACTGAGTGCTCCATTGGCACCGTGTTGTTGCCCAACTGTTGTCGGAAGGAGTCGATTTCCCGATCCACCAGCGGATTCGACTGCAACTTGACGATCTCCAGCATGGGAACATCGAGATGTGCCGGGATGCTATGACCCATCAACTCCCAATTCCCAAAATGTGCGGACAAAAGGACTACTCCCTTCCCACGATCGTAGAGACTCTTTAGTACTTCAGGGTTCTTGTAATGGACGATCGCCCGAACCCGTTCCTTCGTGAGTCGGGGAGTCCAAAGGATCTCGACCAGGCTGGCACCAACGGTCCGGAATGCACCCCTGGCTATTGCCCGAATCTGTGAATCAGAGTACTCCGGAAATGCATTTCTGAGATTGCGTTCCGTTACGGATCGGCGGTATCCGAACGAGTAGATAAGAGAACCGAGCGCGGCCCCCAACTTTCCCGCATAGGCAAATGGAAGCAGTCGGACAACCGTACCGGTAATCCGGAGCAGGACGTACTCGAGAAGATGTGTCGACTTTGTCAACGGTACTCTGTTGTCAATGTCACGAAACCTGAATCTTGTCGCGGCACATTCATTCTCCCATCGCTTTGACGATCACGCGTTTCTTTCTTTGACCGTCAAACTCAGCGTAATAAATCTGTTGCCAGGGTCCAAAGTCGAGCTTGCCGTCAGTGACGGGCACAATCACTTCGTGATGCATGAGCAGGCTTTTTAAATGAGAATCGCCATTCGTCTCTCCCGTCCGGTGGTGCCGGTAGCCTTCATGGAACGGCGCAAGTTTCTCCAGCCACTCGTCGATATCCTGAATGAGACCCTGTTCGGCGTCGTTGACATACACCCCGGCCGTAATGTGCATGGCCGAGACGAGAACCATCCCATCCTTTACTCCGCTCTTTTTGAGAATTGATTCAACGTCCGGAGTGATATTGATGTATTCGCGGTGTTTCTTTGTATTGAACCAGAGGTATTCAGTATGGAATTTCATTGCAGGTTCCTTCCGTCAATTTGAAACCAGGATTTTGAAACCATAACCCCCGAGGCCAAACCGCCATGGACTTTCGTTCGATGAGACCCGCTCCTGGGAAGTCACGTCAGTAAAGTCGTTCGGTAATTTCGGGACAGGATTCAACGAGAATTCCTGAGGGTCTTTTGACATGTTCACAACCACAATCACATGATCCGACTCCGCAGACCGGGCAAACGAAAAGACTTTCGCATCAGCCGAATTTGACAGTCGTTTGAATTCTCCCTGGCGAAGCGACGGATGCTTTTCCCGCAGGCGGCAAAGTTGCACGTAGAGATCCCCGATTTTGTTTTTCGCTCCCCAGTCAATTTGCGTCTTCTCATGGAGGGACAATCTCGTTGTACTCCCCGTCTCTTCCCCGTTAAAGATTAGCGGGATGCCAGGAACAGTGAACGTGAGTACAATTCCGGCACGCAATGCATTCTCTCCCAGCCTTGATTGGACTGCTCCCTGCAGGCTGTTTTTTTCGCGGTCTTCGTCAAATCTCACAAACAACGAATTCAGGGGATAGCGTAGGGATTCATTGGTGAGCAAGGAATCGAGGAGTGAAGCTGCTCCCGACCCGCTATCCAGGGAGTCCAAGGCGGCGCCGAATTCGTGAGAATAACTGAGGTCAAACGCATCCAGATGCAGCGCTGGAACCGGTGATTCAGAGATCATGCAGACGGGCCTGATCGACTCGAGTTCGTGGCGGGCAATCTCCCAGAAATCGGTGGGGACGAGGTCTGCATCGGAACACCGAAATCCGTCGATCGCAGTTTCGCGCACCCAATGCTTCATCATTTCGATCATGTATTTGCGCAGCTCATGCCGGTCATAGTTCAAGGCGGCAACATCGACCCAGTCAGACTTTGGAGAGATGATCGATCCCTCTTCATTCGTCTGGAACCATTCCGGATGCTCCATGAGAAGTCGACTATCCCAGGATGTATAGCCGGCGACCAAATCCAGGATAATCCTGAAACCGTCGGCATGGGCCGCCTTCACAAGAGCCAGGAAATCCTCGAGAGTTCCCAGATCTTCATTCACTTCGTAGTAGTCCCGCACGGAATACGGATTCCCAAACGTTCCCTGGCGGTTAAGCTCTCCTATCGGATAAACCGGTTCAAGGACAAGGACCGTGACACCAAGCTTCTTGAGTTCCGGTAAACGTCGGGAGATGCCGTGAAATGTTCCCTCCATCGAAAACGCTCGTGGAGAAATTTCGTAGAGGACTGCGTTCCGGACCCAATCCGGGCTGTGACGGGCGTTCAGCTCCGGGAAGCTTGAAGAGCGCCGGCAACCATCATTAAGAACGACGAGAAGAAGAACACCAGGAAGGAGGATTGACTTCAGCAGTTTCAACGATGACTACCGTATGATTCTCTTTTGTTTTCGGATACCTGGCATCAACAGATGCTGAGCGTTCTGGAAAATCAAAAGTGTCCAAAACGGTCAATAAGGTAGAGCGTCTCTCCCGGCATTCTCTCGATTCTTACCGTTCGATGCGTTCCCGCAAATTCTTCTCCCGGAGACCAACTCCCTTCCGCTCCGCTGTTCGTGAACTTGTACTCAATCTCAACCCCTGCCGGTAACCGGACTTCCAGGGTCCAGATGCCGTCGGATCTCGTATCCCCATGCGTTCCGTCGTCGAACATCTTGATCTTGTTCGGCACCCAAGCTCCCAGACTTTCATGATTCCCGGCGACGTAGATCGCCTTCCGCACATAGACATCACGCGCATCGCACTGAAAAACAACGTTGACAAGGTCGTTCGAACTTTGCGCCATCGTTCCCTGAGCAATGCGTCCCGCAGCCGCGTCCGGTATGATGGGCCTGAACGTACGTGGCGGAAAATCTCCTCCAGCTTGTTCGCCAAAACGATAGATGTTTTTCAGATGGGTGATGTAAGCGATGTCAAATGGTTTTTCTCCGGAAGGAGCGTTTTGATCTGTGCCGTACCACCAAAACCAATCAGATCCTTCTGCCGCATAAAGCGATTCCCAGGCACGGAAAGCATACCAGCTTTTCGTTCCTTTCTTCGGCACCTTCGCCCGTGGGTCGGGCTGCTTGATGCCGGACTTCTCAAGATCCTTTCGCGCCGTGAGGAGATATTCCCAGGCCCGGTTCTCCTCATGATCTCCAATCCAGGTATCGAAGTTCGCATTGATCCATGAACCAGGCCAAACCCAATCGATTTTCGGAAGAGTCTCAATTGGATGGGCCGGTATTCCGCGGTGCGGATTTCCCAGGAGATACTCCGTTACTGTGGAGGTGATGACCTTGTTCTCTCGGTATAATTCCGACAGCCGACGATAGAGGCCGTTCTGAAACCCCTTCCCGTCGTTATCAAACCGGTACCACTCCCAGGCGTTTTCTCCGTCAAGAATGACAGTAAGAAGCCTGTCGGGATCATTCTCTCCGGGCATATACTTGAAAACCCCGTTGATAAAATCCCCTGCCGCATCTTCGCCTCCGTAATTTTGGTAGACAAACCCGATCTTGTCGGATAACTCGGTCTCCCGGAACACCATCACCACTCCATCCTTCGAGCCCGGGGTGGCATACGCCGCGTACGGCGTGAAACAAGGTTGTCCGCCGGGCCTCGAACGTGCCAGGATTTTCTCATCCGTCGCAATCCAGCTGATACCGAGATTCGCAAAGACCGGGATAATATCGTGTGCCACAGAGCCTTCTGCGGGCCACATCCCGCGTGGTTCGCCTCCAAATGTCGCCTTGTAGTACTCCACCGCTTTTGCAACCTGCGCCTCGGCATCCCTGGGATAGTGGAACCGCGAGGGCATGGGGTCGTTCCCCTGACAAAGTCTTGCCAAATCAGAGTCGTAAATCAACGGAAGGATGGGATGGTAGTACGACGTGGTGACAATTTCAATTTGTCCCTTGAGGGTTGCCGGATTGTACATGAGTTTCCTGTGAATCGGGACGACAGCTGAACAAACCTTGTAGGCTTCGGCAATAATACGGTTACATTCGTCTTCGGTAACCGTCTTCCTGAGGAAATATCTGCCATCGTCCCTTTTTTCGATAAGGTCCGTGAGGTCAATGATCATGCCGTTTGCGAGAGACTGTTTCCGTTCAAGAAAATCAGGGTCAAAATTCGCAAGATGAAACCAAAACTTGATCTCCCGCATATCCTGCTCGCTCAAGGACGCCTGTCCGCCTCTTTGAAAC
>JBARRO010000037.1:0-45558 GCA_049644265.1 Bacteroidota bacterium | reverse complement strand
GTGCAGATGGGACTATTCGCGAGAAAGAGGAGCTTATTCGGAAGCTTTCGGACGAATGCACCCGGACAAAAGAGGAAATGGACAGCCTGGTGCAACTCTATCTGGACAAGGAAATGCCGAAAGAAGGCTTCGGCCGCCATTACAACCCGTTGGAGGAGCGCTTTCACCAAATCGAATCCCAAATTCCGGAACTCCAAGGAGAAGTAGACTTTCTGAAGATCCAGTTCCTCTCCAGTGACGAGATTTTCAACGAGGCCAAGGATCTCTATACCCGCTGGCCCAATCTTTCTCAAGAAGAAAAGCGCAAAATCATGGAAACAGTGACCGATTCAATTATCATTGGAAAAACTGATGTTTCCATCAATCTTTCCTACCTCCCCTCTTCCCCTGAAATGGCGACAGAAAAGCAACGCAACGTCAAGGATTCATTGCGCACACCAGCATAAAATTTGCCGGATAGTCCACAGACATACGCGTCCGACTGATCGTCACCTTCCCATCTTCAAGAGGCTGCCTCATCACTTCCAGAACTGAACGTGCAAACTCCGGCAGCTCATCGAGAAAAAGGACTCCATGATGAGCGAGGGAAATTTCGCCCGGACGCGGAATGGTTCCTCCGCCGACGAGCGCGGAGTCGGAAATCGTATGGTGTGGGGATCGAAATGGACGTACCGAGACAAGAGCAGCTTCGGGGGGCAACATGCCTGACACTGAATGGATTTTTGTCGTTTCCAACGCCTCTTCGAACGTCAACGGAGGAAGAATTGTTGGAAGTCGCTTCGCGAGCATGGTCTTTCCTGAGCCTGGGGGGCCGATCAGGAGTATGTTGTGCCCTCCTGCCGCCCCAACTTCAAGCGCTCGCTTTACGCTCTCCTGTCCCTTGACATCTGAAAAATCCACCTCAAATTGCTGACTCTGCGCAAACACTTCTTCGATGTCCACGGAAAAGGGACTGATCATCCGGTACTCCCCGTTGAGGAATTTCACTGCCTCCTTCAAGGTTTCCATCGGATAAACATTAATCCCCTTGACCATCGCTGCTTCCCGCGCGTTCTGCTTGGGGAGAATGATTCCCTCGATTCCGCGGTCCCTGGCTTCAAGCGAGATCACCAGGGTTCCGTGGATTGGCCGCAACTCTCCGTCGAGGGCGAGTTCCCCGAGAACCGCGAACTTGCGCAAGGCTTCGGATTCCATTTGCCCCGTTGCCGCTATGATCCCCAGTGCAATGGGAAGGTCGAACGCGGAACCTTCCTTCCGCACATCCGCCGGGGCAAGGTTGACAGTAATGCGGCCTCGCGGAAAGGTGAAGGCGGAATTCTTAATCGCCGCAAAGACTCTGCGGCTACTTTCTTTGACGGCATCATCCGGAAGGCCGACAATGTAAAACTTCGGCGTTCCGCCTACGATGTGCGTCTCCACGCTGACGGGATAGGCGTTTACGCCAAATGTTGCTGCGCTGACAAGTTGTGCAAGCATAGATCCCCCTCTTAGTCTATTGGGTTAAAACCCTCGCTGTTTGATTGGCTGCGGCCACGACCTGAAGGTCGTGGAAAGTCATGGCATGCTTTGGACTGCTTTGCCTGCGTTGGGCGAAATCCGCAGTCCTCGGGTTCTCACCTCGAATAATTCCTACGATCATGCTCATGGATATCATCCTATCCTTCGGAGGTTCTGACATTCTTTCCCCTTTCGACCTCACACCCCTCCGGTAATGAGATATTCTCAGTTCTCCAGGAGCTTCAGGGGGATTGCATCTTCCCATTTCTCCATGAGTCTCCATCTCAAGATTCTGACCATTTCATTACTTCGACCTTTCACTCCTCGGGAAATTGGACCTTCCCATTTTTCCATGAGCCTCAACCCGAGATTCTGACCATTTCATTACTTCGACCTTTCACTCCTCGGGAAATTGGACCTTCCCATTTCTCCATGAACCTCAGCCCGAGATTCTGACTATTTCATCACTTCGACCTTTCACTCCTCGGGAAATTGGACCTTCCCATTTTTCCACGAGCTCCAGTTCGAGATTTCGACAATTTCTCTACTTTCGACCTCACGCTCCTCGGGGAACTGGATCTTCCCATTTTTCCACGGGCTTCAGCCCGTGGCAGGAATGACCGCAGGTCGCGGGTTTTAACCCCCTCTCCTTTCGAACGAAGATCCACCGATGTGCTTCTCCCATTCTTCTGGTTCTGACTTCTTCGTATTATGATGTTCCTCCTGGTTTCTGATATATCGCCGAACGGCCTCGGCATCGCATTCGTTCACCGACGCGGCCCAATATTCATCTTGCCATTCAAATTTCCGGAGAGTCTTTTTCTCTTGATTTGCCCAATGAGAGGATTCTCCCTTTAATAACTGCGCAATCTTTGAGATCGGTTGGTCGGCTTGCAGATACACCAACGAATGGACGTGGTCCCAATGTCCTCCTATGGTGTCCAGGAATATCCCTTTGGATTTTGCATTTGCCCTGATGTGGTCAAAGAGCTCCTTGCGGAATTCCTTTTCCAAAACCCGCTCTTTGTTCTTCGTTGTCCAAACGATGTGGACGAGTATTCGTACGTATGGCATAAATCCCCCTCCCGGTCTCTTGGGTTAAAACCCTCGCTGTTTTGATTAGCTGGGGCCACGACCTGAAGGTCGTGGTAATTCGTTGTTTGCTTATGGCTCGCCTTGTGCTTCTTCTAATTGGTCCTGGTGTCTTCAGATTTCCTGCTTCGAATATTTTTCGCCTCCCTTCGCATTGGGTTGCTGCTTCGTGACGCACTTGAATCACTGAATTTCCATCTGTGTTGAAAATCAGATCTTCCCAGTTATTCACACCTTCGGCTCTATCCCCGGGTAAAAGGAATGAGAACTTCTTTTTTTCCGCAGCTTCAGCGCAAATGCCAAAATCAGATCATCCCCTTTTTTTCACACCTTCGACTTAACTTCCATTGAAAAATCAGGTCTTCCCATTTTTCCACGAGCTTCAGCTCGTGGATGGAGTCTCCGGCAGCCGGCAGGTTTTAACCGTCATTCTTCGTGGATAAACCACGCAGACGGCATAGCAATCCGTCGTTGTTGATCTAATAAAAAGTCGGGGGAATGAGGATTATAAGGGGGGAAACAACTGTCTTACAGACGGAGGCAAAAGCTTAGCTACACTGTCTTGTCGCGACTCAATCTCTGTGAACTCCGCCTTCAATAATCAGCGATGCTCACGGAGCCATTCCAGGCGGGGGCGCAGCTTCTCAGCGGACGTCAGGAGCTTATCCTTCCCAAACACCGCTTCTTCTTGGCTGGAGAACACGAGCAGGTAGTCGTTGCACATCACGATCGCCTCTTCCGGACAAACCTCTTCACAGAAACCGCAGAAGATGCAGCGAACCATATTGATTTCAAACTTGATCGGGTAACGCTCCTTGGCAAGCTCCGTTTCGGACGCCTGAACTTCGATCGCCAGCGCGGGACAGACTCTTGAGCAGAGCCCGCATGCCACGCAGCGTTCAGTTCCGTTCTCTTCGACAAGTACGGGCCGGCCACGGAAGGAAGCCGCAGGTTGGAATCGTTCATCGGGGAACTGGACGGTGATTTTCGGGCGGAAGATCTGCGCAATCGTCAGGCGCATTCCCTTGAAAATCTCGGGGAAGTACAGCTTCTGCCAAAACCCCAGGTCCTTGCTCCGAATCATTTTACCGTTCGCGCTCATACATCCATCCCTTTACGAAAGCAGAAGCATCACCAGCCCGGTGACGAGAAAATTGACGATGGAGAGCGGCAACATCACTTTCCATCCGAGGTTCATCAGCTGGTCGTACCGAAATCGCGGCAATGTCCAGCGAATGACCATGTAAAAAAAGATGACACACACCACCTTGAACACAAATGCCCCAATCTGCAGCAAACTCACGATCAAGGGGGAGAACCCGATGTTTTCGATGTAAGGAAAAGTCCATCCCCCCAGAAACAGCGTCACGATGATGGCGCTCGAGGTAATCAGGTTCATGTACTCCGAAAGCATGAATAAGCCGAACTTCATTCCCGTGTATTCGGTATGATATCCTCCGACCAATTCTGGTTCGGCTTCCGGCAGATCAAACGGAAGTCTGTTTGTTTCTGCGAATGAGGCAACCAAAAAGGTCACGCAGCCGAAAAATTGCGGGAAGATGTTCCAGCGCGGCAGCCAACCTCCCCAGTACCCCGACTGGGCCACGACGATCTGATCGAGTCGAACTGACCCCGCCATGAGCAACACGCCGATCAGTGAGATACCCATGGAGAGCTCATAGCTGATCAGTTGTGCCGACGAGCGAAGTCCCCCGAGAAGGGAATACTTGTTGTTCGAGGACCATCCGGCGAGTGTGACGCCGTAGACGCCCATCCCCGTCATCGCAAGGATGTAGAGGATTCCGACGTTCACGTCCGCAACGATGAGTTTGATTTGCTGTCCGAAGAGTTCGATGGTGTTACCAAAGGGAATGACTGCAAACGTGCTCATGGCAACCGTAACCGAGATGACCGGTGCAAGGTCGTGGATAACCTTGTTTGCATTTGCCGGGACAATATCCTCCTTCATCACCAGCTTGCCAACATCGGCGATTGCCTGAAACCAACCGCCGGGGCCAACACGATTCGGTCCGATGCGGTTCTGGATGTACGCGCTAACCTTTCGTTCGACAAAGACGCACACCGCTGCTCCCGTCAGAACGCCGGCGAGAACAAAAGCTATTTTTGCAAGAATGATGACGAAGTCCATATTCTGCGTTGGTTACGTTGTGACAGATGTTCCTGCCAAATTTCGGACCTTCAGCATTGCCCCTCTGCTTCCGATCTTCAAATATGTTAATCCCTTGAACAAAGAGATCTTGTCCGCGATCTCTTTGAACACATCCTCGGCACTGTTGTATTTCAATTTTCCTCCGAGTGCACCGCCAATGGCTGCGAGAATTCGCCACGACGGTCTTGCCTCTCTTCGGGGACCCTTTCCCCACCGGTCGTTGTGCGAGGCAAACTTGTCCCATCGACTCATGGCAAATCCGTCAAGGGCCCGGTCCTGCTCCAGCGTTACCACAACAGGTCTGACTCGCTGAACCCGTCCCTGGAAGTTCACCATCGTGCCGTGCCTTTCGGCATAGGTCGATGCCGAGAGGACAATATCCGCCAGCTCAGTTGTTTCGTTTCGCGAATGAGCGTGAACGATGAGAAGCTGGAGACTCGACAAGACTTCGGCAACCTTTCGGTCTGCCGCTATGTTGTCCTCGAGGACATACAAAGCCTTGATCGTCCCGTCTTCAATTCCCTTCAAAATCCCTTCCAGATCTCTTCCGCCACCACCCGGATGTACGCCCACTTCGTTTGTTCCATAGCTGTTCGGAGTCTTGTCCGATCGCAGCAGAAAATCATCCTGATCCCCATCCTTTTCGTGCCTGACGAAATCCACATTCTTTGTTCCAAGCACATCCTTCATGAGTCGCTGGAAAACGTAATTGTCTTCATTCGTCGCAAACGCCGATCCGAGGCCCGCTATTTCGGTTTTCCTGAATGCCCGGAGCTCCGAAACAACCTTCGCAATCGCTTCATCCCATCCCACTTCTACCAGAGAGCCTTCTTTCCGAAGAAGAGGCCGGTTGACACGTTTTTCACCATTGACATGCTTGAAGGTCTCCAATCTTCCGAAATCGCACATCCACGACGAGTTTACCTCCTCGTTCTGACGCGGCGTGAGGCGAAGGATTTCGTTGTTGCGCGTCCAATAATTCACGTTGCATCCGCGGGCACAACCTGTGCAGATGCTCTCCGTCGTCGACATTTCCCAGACACGAGCCTTGAATCTGAAATCCCTGCTCGTCAATGCTCCAACGGGGCAGAGCTCGACGACATTCATTGAGTAGGGGTTGTCGAACGTCGTGCCCGGAAACGTCGTCAGAACAACGTGAGTCCCCCGCTCGGTGAATGTCAGAACCGGCTGTCGTACAATCTCATCGGCGTACCGGACGCACCGGGAACACATAATGCACCGTTCATCGTCAAGCATGACGTTCGGGCCCAGCTCGACGCGCTTCGGCTTATGGACCTTATCTTCCTCAAACCTGCTATACCCCCGGCTGTACTTGTAGGAGTAGTCCTGGAGTTTGCACTCCCCCGCCTCATCACAAATCGGACAGTCAAGAGGATGGTTGATCAGGAGGAACTCCATGACGGCATTGCGCGCCTTGATCACGCGTTCCGTTCCCGTTTTCACCACCATCCCTTCCGCAACCTGTGTGGCGCACGCGATCGCCAACTTCGGCATTTTCTCGACTTCCACGAGGCACATCCTGCAATTTCCTGCGACGGAGAGCTTCGGATGATAGCAGAAGTGCGGAATTTCAATGCCGTTTTGTGCGGCCGCCTGAATGACCGTCAGCTTCGGGTCGACGTCGTACTCTTTGGAATCGATCGTGATCTTCGCCATGATAACGCGTTTGTCAGAATTTCTTATTGTAGGTTACGAGAGCGTTCTTGAGGATGGTGAGCGAGCGCTGCAAATCGGGGACGTTCAGCATAAACGCCAGCCGGACTTCATTCTGTCCCTTCCCCGGTGTTGCATAGAATCCCTGGGCGGGTGCAAGAAGAACGGTTTCTTTTTCGAGATCGTATTCTTCTATCAACCACTTCGCAAAATGTTCCGAATCCTTTACGGGCAATCCTATGACGATATAGAAGGCACCCTCCGGTTTGTAGAACGTGACGCCCGGAATGGACTTCAGACCTTCGTACACCGCGTCGCGCCTTCGCCGGAATTCTTCCGCGATGGGTTTGGTGTAGGGAGTCGGAGAATTCAGCAAAGGAGTCACTGCAACCTGCTCCAGCGTTGCAACGGAAAGGCGTGCCATCCCGAATTTCAGTGCCGCCTGGACGATCCCTTTGTTGTGAGATGCCAGCGCGCCGATTCGGGCGCCGCATACATTGAATCGCTTCGAGCAACTGTCGAGGAGAATCGCCTGCTGGTCCACCTCCGGGAATTCCGCTATGCTGACCGCTTTGGCGTCGTACGCAAATTCCCGATAGACTTCATCGGAAAGAAGGAACAAGTTGTGCCGTTTCGCAACATGCACGAGACGCTGTAGTTCTTCGCGAGAGTAAATGGTACCCGTCGGGTTGGAGGGATTGCAGAAGAGAATTGCCCTTGTCCTCCCCGTTACGTGCTGTTCAATTTCGTCTTCAGCGGGAAGGTGAAACCCGTTTTCGATCGACAGGGGGATTGCGCGAAGCTTGACGTTTGCAATGGAGGCGAAGCCATTGTAGTTGGTGTAGAACGGCTCGAACACAATTACTTCATCACCCGCATCGCAAACGGCACACATGGCGAAGATGATCGCTTCCGATCCGCCTGCCGTCACGATGATCTCGCTCTCATCGAACCGGATTCCGAAGTGGGAAAAGTAGACCTTCCAGGCGGAAATTGCCTGCGGAATCCCATTCGAGGGCGCGTACGCAAGCGTTTTTTGGTCGAATTTCTGAATCGCCTCAAAGACGGCGGGAGATGTCGGGAGGTCCGGCTGGCCGATGTTCAAATGGTAGACCCTTACTCCCTGCTTCTTTCGCTGCTCGGCAATGGATGCGAGCTTGCGAATGGGAGAACCCTGCATTTCCTGCGCACGATGCGACAACGTCACCATGCGCTCGACGTCAAGATCTTCGATGTTCTGCATAGTCGTGGCTACGTTCCGGATTTGTGGTTGGCCGGCTTGAAGATGATGCTCGAGAATGTCTCTTCCCGGAAAAGACCCACAGCAACTTCTTTCAAGTCCTCCTGTGTTACGGCGTCGATTTTCCTGATAATGGAATCGAGAGAACTCAGCTCGCCAAAATAGAGCTCGGAACTTCCGAGCCGAATCATTCTGCTCGGAATGCTCTCGAGGTTCAGCATCATTCCCCCCTTCAGTTGTGACTTCGTCCTCTTCAGCTCCGCTGCCGGGACCTCCCTGACCTTGAGCTTCTCGAGCTCTTTCCAGATAAGCTCCACACATTGATCGACGTGGTTGACGTCGGTTCCGATGTATGCTCCGAACGTTCCCGTGTCGGCCATCATGTTGGCAAAGCTGTATACCGAATACGCAAAACCGTACTTCTCGCGTATGTTCTGGAACAGCCGCGAGCTCATTCCGTCTCCCAGCAAGGAATTCAGCACGAGGAGGGGATATCGATGCGGGCTCTTGATGCCGAATCCAACCGTCCCAAGGCATATATGTGCCTGCTGGATCGGTTTCTCATGCACGGATTTGGCGCTTTTCTGGATTCTCGGAACAGTTCTTCCCCAACCGTTGGGTTTCGGCAGTCTCGAATCGATATCCAAATACCGTTTGGTCAGTTCGACAAGCTGATCGTGGCCGATGTGACCGGCGGCTGCGACGACCATTTTGGATGGTATGTAGCGATCGGTTCTGAAATCAAGAAGTTCCTTCCGGCTAAACGAGCGCAGATTCTTTTCTGTACCAATGACCGGAAACCCCAGAGCATGCAGTCCGAATAAAGCTTTTTCAAAATAATCGTGAATAATGTCATCGGGATCATCTTCTGCGTTCTTCAGCTCCTCGATGACGACCCCTCGTTCCTTTTCGATTTCCTTTTCTGGAAATGTCGAGTGGATCGCCATGTCGCTCAACACATCGACCGCGGTCTCGGTATCTTCATCCAGCACACGAGCGTAGAAGCATGTGTGCTCTTTTCCCGTGAACGCGTTGAGATATCCCCCGAGCGATTCAATACTCTGGGCAATCTCCCTGACACTCCGTTTGTTTGTCCCCTTGAACACCATATGTTCAACGAAATGCGAGATGCCGTTGTTCGTCTCGATTTCATCTCTTGAACCCGTGTCGACCCAGATTCCGACGGAAACCGAACGGACGTGGGGAATTTCCTCGGAAATAACACGTACGCCGTTGGGGAGAACGGTTTTTCGGTAGGAAGCTTGAGTCTTGACTGCAGGACCCGGTGCGATCTTTCCTGGTGCCTTCGATTTCGGGTTTTTACTCGCGTTCTTCAATATTTTGCGTCTGTTTAAGATTGAATCAAGGTAGGAGATTTTTGGGGCAGAATCAATAACTGGGAAGCGCCATGTAGTAAGTGATAAGTAATGGGTTTTGAGTAATGAGTCGGGATTGTCGTCTTCCGGTTCAAACGCTTCGAAGGGGAAAGTTAATTGGAAACAGGAGATTGGATTTTCGCGCGACCGGATGGTTCTCCTTTTTCCTCAAGCAAGAAACGGATTTTTGTCACGACCATATCGATCGCAACGAGGTTTTCAGCACCTCGTGGAATGATGACGTCGGCCCAGTGCTTGCTCGGTTCGACGAATTCAAGATGCATGGGTTTGACCGTCGTCATGTACTGATTCATCACCGAGTCAACCGAGCGTCCGCGCTCGACAATATCCCTTCTGATACGTCGGATCAGCCGCTCATCTGCGTCCGTGTCGACAAAGATGCGTATATCCATCAATTCCCTGAGGGTCTTTTCAACAAGGATGAGAATACCGTCGACGATAATGATTTCCTTTGGCTCGATACGCCTGGTCTCTTTTGTGCGACGGTTGGTGGTGAAATTGTAGATGGGACACTCCACGGCCAAACCATTCCGAAGCTGCTGGATGTGACGGATGAGCAGGGATGTTTCGAGCGAGTCAGGATGATCGAAATTGATCTTGTCCGAAGAGGTTCCGCCGAATTGGCTCAGGTCCTTGTAGTAGGAATCGTGCTGAATGACAATCACGCGACTCGTGTCGAGATGCTCGAGAATCTTGTTTGTCACCGTCGTCTTGCCTGACCCCGTTCCTCCAGCAATCCCAATGACCAGCGATTTCATCGATTGTCCGAATATGAATTTCAGAAGATGATAAATACCTCTTGACTCAAAATATACTCGATAGGGGCGCTATTTGCAACGAAATGAGTGTTTGAAAAAGAAGCTATTATTTCCGACTTTGACGCTGTGACTTCCGTTGACACAATTCTTCCCGCCATCCTGCTGCTCTCTGTCTCGTTCTATGTTTTGGTGCAACTCGGGCTCCTCCTGGGTCTTCGCAGAACCACGTATCCGAAATCTGAGGCACAGCCCACGGTATCGGTGATTGTGGCGGCGAGAAACGAGGAGTCGAATATTGGCCGTCTCCTGGAGCAGCTGACTGCACAGACGTATCCCAATTATGAGATCATCATTGTGAATGACCGATCTACCGACCGTACTTCGGATATCGTCAAGTCGTTTCAGAAGCCCCACCCGACGGTACAGCTTGTCAATATCGCATCGCTTCCGTCCTCCATGCCCCCTAAAAAGTATGCACTCTCAGAAGGAATCAAACTGAGCAAAGGAGAAATCCTTTGTTTTACCGATGCCGATTGCATCCCTTCGCGTGGATGGATCTCAAGTCTTGTTGCTTTGTTCACTCCTGACGTTGGCATGGTGGCCGGTTACTCGCCGTATACAGAACCGTCCAGTCGCTCGCTCATCAAGAAACTGCTCTACCAATTCATTGCGTACGAAGAGTTCAAGGGGGCTGTCTGGTCAGCAGGATCCATCGGATGGAACAAAGGTTGGCTCTGCACCGGAAGGAATCTCGCTTATCGCCGAAGAGTCTATGACGAGGTTGGTGGATTTGAACTGATAAAGAAATCCGTCAGTGGGGACGACGATCTTTTCCTGCAGGCCGTTCGGAGGGAAACAAAATGGGAAATTCGATACGTCACCGATCCCGAGAGTACCGTGACAACATTTCCGCCCGACTCGTTCCGGTCATTTGTGGAACAGCGAACAAGACACTTCTCAGCTGGAAGATTCTTTTCATTTCCCATGAAACTCTTCTTCTTCCTGTTTCACTCGTCAAACCTGATTCTCCTGTGTGGATTTCTTTTCTACCTGGCAGGCTCAACGGCCGAGAACCTGGCTCTGTCCGCCTTCGTCGTCAAACTCACCGCTGATCTTGCGGTGTTTCTGGCTGCCGGAGAAGTCCTGCATCAGAAAGGGTTCGGCGTCCGTTTCCTTTTGATGGAAATCCTCTACATCTTTTACAACACATTTATCGGGCCCCTCGGCTTCATCAACTCCTTTGAATGGAAACCGGCAGAGCATCCACAACCTTGAAACAATCCTTCTGGACTGTTGTCCGAATTCTCGCCGGAGTTGTCCTGCTCTTCGTTGTCTTCAGGATTGTGAACGTCGGGGAAACCTGGCGCGCTCTCCTCGCTGCCAATGCATATTTCCTGCTCGCAGCAGTAGCCCTGCTCTTCGTCCAACTTTGGGTACGTGCAGCCAAGTGGAGATCCATGCTGACATCTCTCTCCGTGAACGTGACCGGCTTCGAATCGCTTTCGTCCGTGCTGTTTGGAATAACGCTCGGCATCCTCACCCCTGCCGAACTGGGAGAACTTGCGGGCAGGTCGCTGGGGATTCGTCAGTCTCGCGTTTCTCCGGTCGTCGGACTCGTCCTTCTCGACCGTGCGCAGACATTTCTTGTTGTGCTGCTCGGAGGCGCTATCGGACTCGTTGCGATGTTCGGACAATCGATTCCCGTCACTCTTCTCGTTGCGGTTGCGTCGCTTGTCGTGTGCCTTGCTCTGTTTTTCAATCTTGGCTTTGTGAAGCAATTGTATGACAGATTGCCGTTCCCATTCCTCAAACGTGAATGGCTCAACGATACCCTGCAATCGTTTTGTATCCTTTCCCAAAAGGCACAGACGACGGCATTGCTCTACACGTTCTCGTTCTATCTCATTCTCGTCCTTCAAATGTATGCTCTTCTCAATGCGTTCTCTCCTGTTTCCGTATCGGTTTCATTCCAGGGCTTCGGCGCCATGATGGCGGCGAAATCACTCCTTCCCATTTCCATCGCCGACCTCGGGACGCGCGAGCTGAGTTCTGTCTATTTCTTTTCAGTGCTCGGAGTTTCCAAGACGACAGCGCTCAACGCTTCGTTGCTGCTCTTCGTCATCAATATGGTGTTCCCGGGACTCGCAGGTGCGTTTTTTCTCCCTCGATGGAAATCGCCATCGGTGGCCGGTCTCAACAAGTCATCAGCTGAGAAGAGGGATTGATGGTTGCGGGCCTCCTTCTCACCTGTTTCGCACTTTTTACGCTTCACTACGTCTTTTTTCTCACGCGTGTGCGCCTGGGATTGGCGCGCATCCGCAAAAGAGTTGAAAACGCTCAGAGGCCGTTCGTGAGCGTTGTTGTCGCTGCTCGAAACGAGGAGGGACGAATTCGTCCATGCCTCGACTCTCTCCTCCGTCAGTCATATCCATCGGACCGGTACGAGATTATCGTCGCCGATGATGGTTCAACCGATCGCACTGCCGAAATCGTTCGCGACCTCTCATACACACAACGGACTATCCGGCTGCACACGCTTGAACGTGCAGCAAATCTCAGAGTTGGCAGAAAACCCCAGGCAGTTGCGGAGGGCGTCAATCTGGCAAAGGCGGAGATTATTTGCACAACCGATGCAGACTGCATCGTCCCTCCCCGATGGCTTGAACGTATGGTTCAGTATCTTGGGCCCGATGTCGCTTTTGCATCAGGACCCGTTGTGGAGGAGCCGTCGGGTTCAGCTTTTGCAGCGGTATCAAACCTGGAGTATCTCGGACTTACGACAATCGGGGCCGGTCTTATCGGCGCGGGACGGCCGATTACCTGCAGCGGTGCAAACCTCGCGTATCGGAAATCGGCGTTCCTGGCCGCGATGGATAACAGCGTTGCATCTTCGAATGACGATGAAGCGTTGATGAATCGCATTCAAATGAGAAATCTTGGAAAGATTGTCTTTGTGCCCGAACCGGATGCGGTGGTCCGTACTCCATCGAGCGGAACGATCGGCTCATTTCTCAGACAAAGGATACGCTGGGCAGGAAAGCGAGGACACTATGAAGACAGATCCATTCTCCTGATTCTCGTAGCGCTCTACCTCTTCTTCGTAAGTTTTCTCGCAGCGACGCTCTCTATACCGTATGAACCCGGGCTTGCTCTTCCCGTCGGAATTGTATTCCTTGGCAAGATTATTGCGGATTTCTTTACGCTCCGTGCCGGGGCACGAATGCTCGGAGAACATGTCCCTACCGGCTATTTCCTGATCGCCGAAGTTCTGCACGTCCCGTATGTTGTCGTTGCGGCCGCGTTAGGCCAGCTGGCGCCGTTTAGGTGGAAAGGACGAACACTGCACCGATGAGATACTCGACCTGGCCGATTCGGATACTGTTTCCGTCGGTTCTCTGCAGGACCACTTCACCGGGTATCCACCTGACATTCGACGACGGACCGCATCCCGTTGCGACACCGCAGGTGCTTAACATTCTTCGCGAGCACAAGGTCAAGGCAACGTTCTTCTTGACCGGAGAGAAAGCTCAACAGTACCCTGATCTTGTTCGAAGGATTCGGGACGAGCAACATGCGATCGGCAATCACGGGTACTCTCATGAAAATTTGTTTCTGAAATCCGGTGCATTCGTGCGACGCGAAATCGAGATGACGTCGTCTCTGATTCGTTCGCTCGTCGGGACAACCACCCGGCTCTTCCGGCCGCCCTTCGGGTCGTTCGATCTGAGAACACTTCGGATTGCACGGGACCTTGACCACAGAGTGGTACTTTGGTCTTACGACAGCAGGGATTTTGAGGCTGGAGGAAAAAAAGGAGAATTGGAACTCGTGCCGGCTACGTTAACTCCCGGCTCGATCGTACTGCTACACGACAACGGTTCAACAGCTCAATCGATTTCCGGATATTTGCCGCGGCTTGTGGAAAGTCTGCAGGAACGCGGAACCACCTTCTCCCCTTTGACCACCGGCGCTTCAATCCCTTAGCAGTGGAACCACAAGGTTGATCTCGTTCCCGATCCAATCTCTGTACGACACATTCTCCGAATTCGCGCGCTCGAGGTATGCGATGAATTTGTCAAAATCGAACGTACGGTTGGACAGACCCAGGCCGTGCGATTCCACATCGTAAGCATTAACGACCTGTTCGATATGACCGCTCACGGGAACGACGCAGACGGGCTTGTTGAGGTAATGCGCTTCGGCGATCGATTCGAATCCCGCGGTGCAGATAAGTCCCTTGCATCGGGTCAAATGATCGATGAACTCGCGGTCGTTGATTCGGTGGAAAACGAGGTTGTCGTTACTGCCAGGTACTGCCGCCGGGTAGTCAGAGAAGCAGTGGATTTTCTTGCGGGGATTCTTCGCATGCCACGCAATGATATCCCCGGTGTATCCGCTGTTCAGCAAATAGATCAGGACAAAGTCCTCCTGGCGGGCTCCCTTGTTTCGGAATTCCTTCCGCAGTAGCGGAGGGAGTACAAACAGGTTCTTCTCCGGGAGATCTTTCAAGGGATAGAGCGAAAGCGCGAGTTTTTTCTTTGCACCGATCGTGGTAAGGGATGTGAAGAAAATGAGTGCGCGCTTTCTCAGCCAACTCCGCGGAGGGAATGAGAAGTCTTCATGCAGGAACACATATTGATGTCCGATGCATACGACCACGGGTTTCTTTTCAGAAACTCTGCATGCAAACGCTCCAAGAATTTCGTAGAAATTCACCACAACATCAGGCTTTGTTTCCTCGATCTGTTTGCGAATCAAACGAACACTGCGGGTGTATTTCGCCCAATTCCTGATGAAACTGATGCACGTCGCCAGGAAATCGACAGATTTGTCGCGCGGGTCTTTCACAAAGTTTATTGTGTCGAAATAGTTCAGTTTTTCCCGAAAGAACCGCTGAAAGAACTGGGGAACCTCCCTCCCCGGGCTCGTTCCAACCATGACGCGGACGATTTGACCGCCCGAACGCTCAATGAATTCACCCAGCGCAATGGCCTGGGTCATATGGCCGCGGCCTTCGCCTTGAACGATAAAAAGAAAATTGCGCCCTTCGAGGGAATGTTGGTTTGAAATCACGGGTAAGTGTTGAAGAAGTTAGAAACCGAAATCAAAACGCGGGACATATTGTGCGGATTCTGTGCTGACAAACACGCTCAATCTACCAATGACAAGCTAGAAATGCAACCAACCGTGTGCAGAAATGACATGCGCTTCCGTTGACCCTCATCTCTCTCACATCCGGCGCAGGACCGTTTTTCCTCCAATTCCTCGTCTTAATGAATTATATTGCAGCAAGCGAATCCGCCGCGGTTGTTCGATAACTCTCTCCATACCATGCTGACTTCTGAAGAATTGTTTTGGCCGTTGCTGCCCATTGTTCTTTATGCGGAGACGCATTACCGTTTCAAATTCTTCCTGAGTCTGCTCAAAAAACGTGAACCGGAACTCATCGCTGACGCACCGCATCGCCTTGAACCCGGACAAACGCTCCCGCTTCTCATCCTCGTGAAAGACGCACATCAGTTCCCTTGTCTTCTGAAGGAAATCAACATTGAGGTCATCGCGCAGAACAGGGTCGTGATGCGAACACAAATCTTGAAGGCCCCTGTGCAATTGGAAGATCAGCTGTGGTGGAATGTCTTCTCCCTGAAGCTCGGCAGGGTGCAGGGCTGGATCGATTGTTTTGTCGCCATGACGATTGAATATGACGGCCTGCAAAAGACCTACTACAGCGACAACCACAGGACATCCTCGCATAGGCCGTTGCGCATCTATGTCGCCGGCGATCCTCTTCCCCGCTTTCCCTTTCTGCAGCTCGGCGAGGCACATTCCCACACCTCACACACGAGTGACCAGGTGGAGTTTGGATCTCCCATTCCGGCCTCCGTTGAACTTGCCGGGAGGATGGGGCTGTCTTTTTTCTGCGCCACCGACCATTCCTACGATCTTGATGATCACCCGGATGACTACCTCTCGAATCACCCCGGCCTTCCCAAATGGAATCAACTCCAGCAGGAAGTTCGGGAGGCCAATTCCCATGGCTCCCGATTTGCCGTTCTTCGCGGTGAAGAAGTATCGTGCCGGAATGAACGCGGCGAGAATGTCCACCTTCTTCTGTTCGGTACGAAGATATTTTTCCACGGTTCCGGCGATAGTGCAGAGCGATGGTTCAGGACAAGGTCAGAGAACAGTGCAAAGGATGTTCTCGCGCGGAAAGAATCAGGCACCGTGGCCTTCGCAGCGCATGCCCGTGAGGCAGTTCCATTCCTGCAGAAAGTTCTCCTGGGGCGCGGATTCTGGAGCGACGACGACTTATGTTTGAAGGGGCTTCGTGGATTTCAGTTTGCCAACGGGAGGCATGACGAAGGTTTTGAGGAGGGATATCGGACCTGGATTCGCCTCCTTCTTCGGGGACACCGACTTACCACTATTGCCGGGAACGACGCACACGGGAATTTCAACAGGTTCAGGCAGATCGGGATCCCGTTTCTTTCAGTGAGGGAAACGAACGATCAGATATTCGGCAAGATGCGTACAGGGATTTTTGCGAAACGCATCTCGGAAGATTCCCTGCTGCAAGCCTTCGGCGCGGGAGAATGCATCATCACCGACGGTCCGGTCGCAAACCTGTCGACGCACCAACGCCCTGGCCAGTGCACGTCCATAGGAGGCACATTTCGCGGCCGCCGTCATTCGTTTGTTCTTGAAGCGCGATCTTCACGAGAGTTTGGGACAATTCAATCAATGAAAGTATTCCTGGGTGTTATCAACACAGGGACAGAGTCTATGATTTTCTCCAAAGAATGCAAGGACCTGTTCTCGTATCGCGAAGTCATTCGCCTTCAACTTGAAGAACCTTCCTACATCCGTGCTGAGGTCTCGACTTCAGCCGACGATTCGTCCGATGGTTCAGCACATTTCTGTTTCACAAATCCTGCCTGGCTGAATCCCTCCTGATTTGTTTCGGGCTAAACTTTTCCTATCTTTCAAAAAATTCACTCCTGATGGAACCCGAAGAATACGCCGACTTTTCCCTTCACCAACGTGCAGCGCACAAGCCACTGAATGTTCGCTGGCTCCTTCATCTATTTCTGTTCCTTCTCACGTTCTTTACCACGACCATCGCAGGGATCCAGTGGGTTGGGCGGGATCCGTTCGAGCTGGGTAATTTTGTGCTCGGCCTGCCCTATTCGATTTCCATTCTCTTCATCCTTGGTTGCCATGAATTTGGGCATTATTTTGCCGCACGGAGCCACAACGTCGATGCCACACTCCCCTATTTTATTCCGTTTCCTCCGATTCCCATCTTGTTCCAACTCTTTCTGAACTTCGGAACATTTGGCGCGGTCATCCGCACCCGATCGGTCGTTCCCTCAAAAAAAGCGATGTTCGACATCGGAGTTGCAGGTCCGATCGCAGGGTTCGTTGCGTGTCTTATTGTGCTGATCATCGGCTTTACAACGCTTCCCGGGCCGGAATATCTGAAAGGCATCCACCCGGACTATGATTTCAGGCTCAATGCGGTCCCCAATTCCGAAGGGCTTCCCCTTTCGTTTGGGCCCTCGATTGCGTATGTGGTGCTCGAGAAGCTGTTCACAAATTCGTCCCAATTTGTCCCGCCGATGAGTGAGATGTATCATTATCCATTCCTCTGCGTTGGCTGGTTCGGGCTCTTCGTGACGGCAATGAATCTCATTCCTATCGGACAATTTGACGGCGGCCATTTGATCTATACGATGTTTGGAGATGTCCATCGAAGGATTGCTCGCTGGGCATTCTACGGATTGCTTCTTCTGGCAGCACCATCGCTCTCCGATCTGATTCTGCGTTCGCTCCTGGGATTCGTCACCAAACAGGACATTGGGCAGATCGTTCCGCTGGCTCAGTACAGCTGGTCTGCATGGTTTCTCTGGGCTCTGATCGCGTTCTACATTGTCAAGCTCTATCATCCGCCGGTTCCCGACGAGAGTCCGCTCGACGACACACGCATGAATATTGGCTGGATGTGTGTTGGAATCTTCCTTGTCTCCTTTTCGTTCATGCCATTCTCCATTTCCGTCTGACATGGTTGTTTTTCTCCCGATTCTTGCTTAGGTTATTCCACACACCTTCCGAAAGGCTGACGCGCGCCCGATTTGTTACACAACTTAGAACCTGTTGACTGAACCCGGGAAGTACTTCGTGCGCCAGTTTCATCGTAGCAATAAAAACCTCTTTTTATCCTCTTTCCAGCAACGGTTAAGTCGCTTTGCCATCCTGTTCCCCTGCCTGCTCCTGTTGAGCTGCGAGAAGAGCGAAGACGGCATCGTCGATTCCATCGGGAGTGCGCCGACGCTCCTGAATGCGTATCTCAGCCCGTCCTCCATCAACACAGATACCATCAACGTCGCCTCTGTTCAATCACCCGACGATTTGCTTACAATCCGGTTCCAGGCATTCGCCAAAGTCACACACGCGGCAGGCCTTTCCTCTGTTTCCAGAGTGAACTTCAGCTTCACGGACGGAAGCACTCAGGAAAGTATTTCTTCGGGAGTCCTGCTGGACAACGGGGTGCCGCCGGATCAGAAATCCGGGGATAGCCTGTATTCGGCCGCCGTGACGTTTCAGATTCCAAGGTCAAAGGCAGGAAATTTTCTCTTTCAAATCTCCGCTGAAGATCCGCTTTCGTACAGAAGCAACGAAGCTCTCCTCCCCCTTCGGGTATTCAGACTTAATCGCCCGCCGGTGCTTTCGAACCTCCAGGCGCCGGATACGGTACACACTTCCCTGGTCAGTTCCTTTCTGATCACGGTTCAGGCCACCGATCCGGATGGGTTGGCAGACATTCGCTCGGTTTCCCGAATCACTCCGAGTGGATTGGTCCTGCCACTCAACGATAGCGGAGCCAACGGAGACGCAGTTGCAGGGGATGGCACTTTCACGGAGACTGTGTCAGTAAACCCGCCGCCTCCGAACGGCGCGTACGACTTCAGGTTCCAGGCGACGGACAAATTCAATGTTCCGAGTAACATACTTACTCATCGCATCGTCATAGCGCCATGAGAGTCGCAGCAGTCATAACGATCGCATGCTTCTTTGCGTCCTCAACCGGTCTGGCACAGTTTCCGAAGAACTATCGGATGAACGCAGCTTCAACGAGTGGCTTTCCACAAACCAACGCCGTGAACGACATTCTCGTGCGAAATGATTCTCTTTGGTTCGGGACGGAAAAAGGTCTGGACCTCACGAGCAACAACGGCATCTCATGGATTCATTATTCAAACGTCTCCCCGTTTGACGACAGAGGGATCTCTGCCGTCGCGTCGAATGACCAGGTCATTTGGGCAGCCACGGCGTACAGTGTTACTCAGGATGATCAGAGTTTGCCTGCGGGCGGAGGCATGTATTATTCCATCGACCGGGGACAGACATGGCATCCCGTTGCACAACCGGTGGACACCGGAGTCGTGAACCTCATAAACTACGGGAGCAATCAAATAAGAAGTCTGGCGATCACGACGGCGGTGAACAACATCACGTACGACCTTGCCGTCACCTCGTCTGCCGTGTGGAGTGCCAATTTTGCAGGGATGCTCCGAAAATCCACGAACCTCGGAAGCAGCTGGAGCCTGGTTGTCCTGCCCCCCGATGGATCGCCAAGCCGGATTAAGCGTACCGATACTCTCAACTTCGACCTCGCCCCAACAAGTGGTAAAGCAGGGCTCGTCGGAAATCTGAACCATAGGGTGTTTTCGGTCTTCGCGAGCAATGATTCGGTCCTTTGGGTTGGAACTGCGGGTGGAATCAACAAGTCCACTGACGGAGGCGACAGCTGGCAGCGATTTTCGCATCAGGATCAAGCCCAGGGTATTTCAGGTAATTTTGTCGTTGCCATCAACGAACAGCGATGGGGAACGCGGACGATTGTCTGGGCCGCGACCATCAACGCCGAATCTCCCGATGAGAAACGAGGCGTAAGTTTCACAGAGGACGGGGGTTTGACCTGGAAGACGACGCTGCTGGGAGAATTTGCCCACAATATCGCGTTCAGGGATTCGCTTGTCTACATCGCCACCGACCGCGGTCTTTATCGGTCATCCGATTTCGGATCAAGCTGGATCCGGAACGGCAGTATTGTTGACACCAGGACCCTTCAACGATTCGCCGCACCGGAAGTCTACACGGTTGCGGCGCATGGTGATACGATTTGGATTGGTGGACCGGAAGGCATTGCCTATACATTCGACGACGCCTCAACGCCGTTCGGAATTCAATGGAACATCTTCCGAACCTATGAGCAGGTTGGGAGCACGGGAAAGACCTATTCTTATCCTTCCCCGTTTTCCCCGGACGATGAAGCTGTGAGAATTCATTACAGCAATTCTGGAGTCGCGTCGAGCAGCGCGGTCACGATCCGGATATTCGATTTTGCCATGCAGCCTGTTCGCACATTGATTCGGAATGCCCCCCGCTCCGGCGCAACGGAATTCGATGAAATTTGGAACGGAACAAACGACCACGGTGGGCGGGTTGCAAACGGCGTGTATTTCTATCGGGTTGAGGTCCAGGGGTCCGATCCCGCCTGGGGAAAGATTTTCGTTCTCCAATGAGACTCTACGCCTATCTCATGCTCGTTACCGGACTGACCGCCTCACCAGCTGTGGGACAGTCCTCTCTTGGCGGAATAGCTGGTTCGCCCATGCGTATGGGATTCGGTGCCCGCGGCATCGGCTTGGGAAATGCCATGACTGCGGTGATCACCGGTGATGTGAGTTCATACTACAACCCCGCGCTTGTACCCTTCCAGGCAACTCCCGTCGGACTTGCCTCGTATGGATTCCTCTCACTCGACCGACGCTTGAATTTCGTCTCGTACACCCAAAGTCTTAAGCCCGCGGCGGGAATTTCGGTGGGGATTCTCAACGCAGGGGTTTCAAACATCGACGGCCGCAACCGGGACGGTGTGCACACAGAGGATTATTCCACCTCGGAGAACGCATTCTTTCTCTCTTTCGGATTGAAGCCGGACGAGTCCGTCGCAATAGGAGTCACGACAAAAATTCTGTATTATTCTCTCTACGAGAATATTCACAGCACCACGGTAGGAGTCGACCTGGGCGGAATTTATGTTCTTTCCGAGGATTGGACGATTGGGGCGGCGATCCAGGACATCGGATCAAAATACAAATGGGACACCTCGAAACTGTATGGCCGGCTCGGCAATGCCACAGAAGATCGGTTCCCCCTCCGAAAGAGAATTGGCGTGAGTTACGCGCCGATAGGATCAGGGGTTCTTGGCACCGTCGAGTTTGAAGCAATCGGGTCATCGACCTTCTTCAGAGTTGGTGCCGAGTTGAGATTCATCGAGGGATTCCAGTTGCGAGGCGGTATCGACGAAATCAGTCCCTCGAGGGAAGTAAGCCCCCGCCCGTCCGTGGGATTCACATTTCAGACACAAGGAACAACCTGGTCGCCGGCAATTCATTACTCATACGTCGATGAACCCTACGCGCCAAGTCCACTCCATATTCTCGCGATTACATTGAGGTTTGAATGATGCGAACGTTCCTGCTGTTCATCGTATGTTCTTCGGTTGCCCTGAGCCAGGGCACATCATCCGGATCATCCTATCTCAAGCTTCCGATCCATGCACGAGCAGCCGCCACGGGTGAAGCGTTCGTTGTCGACAGTTCGGTCTTTGCGTCCGTGTCACTGAATCCCGCGAACGCGTACACCGACGAATCAACGGAGGTGTTATTTTCTCATTCGCAGTGGATTCAAGACGTCCAGGCGGACGCCATCGGGGTCCGCGTTCCCACCCCGTACGGGGCATTGGGATTCATGATTTTGAACACGGGAGTGAGCGGCATTGAGATTCGCGACGTTCCGGGCCCGCCTCTGGGCACATTTTCTTCCCATTCAACTGTTTTTCAGCTGCTTTATGCAAACACTCTGACACAGGACATCACTGTTGGTGTAAATCTCAAGTACCTCTACGAAAAAATTTTCGTGGATGAAGCGTCAGGCTTTGGTGTTGATATGGGAGCCAGCTATCGAACTCCCGTTGAAGGACTCTCCGTCGGTGCGTCTTTGACCAATCTGGGCTCGGTTTCGGCTTTTCGCACCAACAAAAACGACCTTCCTAACAGAATTCAACTCGGCGGCACATACTCCTTCGGAGCTGCAGACCTTGACTGGAAAGTCGCGGGGTCCTGGATGAATGACCTGAAGCTTTCAGAAAGCCGGTTGTTGTTCGGGGGAGAAGTCTCCTATGACCGCAACTTCTCATTCCGACTGGGTTATCAAACCGGCTACGAAAACCGCGGATTCTCGACGGGAGCCGGAGTCCATTACAGTTTTGTGAAGCTGGACTACGCGTACGTCCCCTTTTCTCTCGGATTCGGCAACGCCCACGTCCTTTCGATTGGATTCGAGCTGTAAGCCCGTCTGAATCTTTCTCCTCCATTCCAGCATCCTATTTGCAGCACCCACCCACACTCCGGGGGCATTGGATGTGCATCAATCTTTTTCTTAGTATCTTTCAGCGGGGATCGAATCCATGAAAACCATCGCCATGAGCCTCACACTCGCATTTGTCGTTGCCGGATCATACTTCCTGATCTCTCCGGCAGAATCCAATCCTGAGAAGCCTGGCACCGCATTATCCTGGAAAACCCTTGACGAAGGCATCGCCTCGGCGAAGCAGTCGAACAAGAAAATCCTTATTGATGTCTACACGGATTGGTGCAGCTGGTGCAAAAAAATGGATAAAGATGTGTACACAGACCCTGCCGTGATTCGCGCACTCAACGCGAATTTTGTTGTGGTAAAGCTCAACGCGGAGTCGAACAACAAGGTAACCTTCAACAATGAGGTGCTGACGGAAACACAGTTTTCGCGTTCTGCCGGCGTAACAGGATTTCCCACGACACTCTTCCTCGACAAGAACGCAACACCCATATCCGCACTCCCCGGATTTGTTTCCGCAGATAAGTTCGTCAAGATCCTCAAATTCATTGGAGAGGATCACTACAAAACGACGACGTTTCAGGATTACATCTCCAGGTCCCCCTCCGCCACTCAATGACCGTCAGCGGTTTTTCCTTCGTTCGCAACGGCATCACCTTCGATTATCCATTTGTCGAGTCGATTTCGTCGCTGCTTCCCCTGTGTGACGAGTTTGTGATCGCAGTCGGGAAATCGCAAGATGAGACTCTCGATCGCATTCATTCCCTCAAGTCTCCGAAGCTGAAAATCATCGAGACCGTCTGGGATGACACCCTCAGAAGCGGCGGTTCGATCCTTGCCCAGCAGACGAATAGAGCGCTCGACCATGTGAAAGGAGATTGGGCGATCTACCTGCAGGCGGATGAAGTCTTGCACGAAAACGACTTGCAGATCATCCGAACGTCGATGGAGGAATCCCTAAACGATAAGCGTGTGGAAGGACTCTTGTTTGGTTACAGGCATTTCTATGGAAGCTACAACTACGTTGGCGATTCGAGGAGGTGGTACCGCCGCGAAGTTCGTGCGATAAAGCCATCCAACGGCGTTCGTTCATGGGGTGACGCCCAGGGATTTCGCATCGGGGGCCGCAAGCTCACTGTCCGGTTGATTCCGGCAACCGTCTATCACTATGGCTGGGTAAAACCGCCCGCGATTCAACAGCTGAAACAGAAGCAGTTTAACAAGCTCTGGCATTCCGACGAGTGGGTTCAGCAAAACGTTGCAGCAACCGAAGATTACGATTACAGCAACGGAGGGCGGCTCGCACGTTTTGAGGGGACACACCCTGCGGTGATGCAGAAACGGGTTGAACACGCAGATTGGGATTTTCGGTATGACCCGTCGAAGGTTCGTCAACCGTTCGGGGAAGCTCTCTTGGATTGGATCGAGCGGCGGAGCGGGTACCGGCTGGCAGAATACAGAAACTACAACCTGATCTGACGCTTCGTTCAGACTTTGCGGGCAACCACGAGAAACGTCGACTTCCACGGCACGACTTCCACGAGGTTCCTCAACAGAAAGCGTTTCAGAGCAGACTGATGCGCTCTGGCCTTGTGGCCGCTGCGCATGTAGAGCACTTCAAATCCGAGACTCTCAAGCAGCCGTCTCATCGTTTTGGGTGTGTAATACCAGAGATGTCCATCCGTTCCATAGTACGCCCCGATGTTCTTCTTCCTCAATCCCAATTTTTCCAGCCCGTACTTCACCCTCGCCGCAAGGGCATGAATGTTCGGCTGTGCGACAAAAAGCACTCCGTTCTTCCTTAACACACGCTGGATAACTCGAAAATAGGGCATCGGTGACTTCAGGTGCTCTATGACCTGATGCATGTAGACCGCGTCAAAGGAGTCGGGTTCCCATTTGAGTTTTGTGAAATCCCCGCTCAGGATCCTGACCCCGATTCTCTTCGAGACACTTGCCACCGTCTTTCGGTCAACGTCGTAGCCCGTAGGACTCCATCCACGCTGTTTTGCCGCCACGAGAAAATACCCGTTTCCGGAACCGATGTCGAGGATGCTCCCCTTTTGTGAGTAGCGCTCGACCAGCGAAAGGTAGTAGTTGTGGCAATAGATCAGGGGCTCATCCCATTCCGGCTCATCCACGGTAAACGTGGAGTAGTACTGCTCCAGATGTCCATCGGAGTACTGCGGGTTCATGAACTCTATTCCACAATCTGTGCATTTGTAGATCTGTAATCCCTTGTAATCCCGATAGAAGAATCTGATCTTCCTTGAGCCGCAAAGGCCGCACTGAGTCATCAGGGGGTCAAACTTTTTAAAAACCTTCGTCTTTGGATTTGCCTGCTTATTCCTCCTTACAGGCTTCGCTGATATCCGTAATCTACGTTCGGTCATGATTTTACTCCTGCCAGCTCAAGTTTCACAGCGCTCATAAGTAATCCTGTGATGAACCACCATCCCAGACAATTGGCGAACGTCCCATAGTAGTTCTGGAAGAAGCTGCCCACCATAAATCCCAATATCCCCATCATAGCACCGGCAATGACAGCCCTGGTCGTTGGATCGGTGGCGGATCGCCAGGAGCGGTATCCCGCCCGAATAGCGACCACCCAGATGGCAATGAACGCCAGAAGACCCGGATAGCCGGATTGCACCAGGGCGCTGAAATAATCATTGTGGGGATGACCGGTCGCATCGTAGTACCCTTCAACCCTGTAACGCTCAAAATAGTAATCAAAATTGTCCTCACCGATCCCGAGAATCGGGAAGTCGTTGGAAATCTTGATGGACGTCTTCCAGAGATTGAGGCGCGTTTCATTAGCGCTGATGTCCATGATGGAGAATGCCCGGTGTCGGATGTCCGGCATGATCAGGAAGACAGCAGCAATAACCACGATAAAACTGCCGGTCAGAATAAGTCCCATTTTCCGGCCCCGGAGAAAACCGGATGCAGGAATTGCCACGAGAAATGAGAGCCAAATACTGCGCGCAAAGGTCCCAACGACGGCCAGGAAAGCCGCCAGAGCTGCAGCTCCAAGAAGCCAACGCACTTTCGATTTCGTCTCAATAAAGAAACTCGCTGCAAGAAAGAAAACCGACATCGCGAATCCGGCAAATGTCAGATAGAAGCCGTTAAATCCGACAGAGCGGTAGAGATTTTCCATTCGGGCAAGATCAATTCCCCGGTATAGCTCGACTCCATAGAACGTCTGCCAAATTCCATAGATCATTGCGATGCTGGATGTTGCGAGAAATGTGTACACCAGCCGTCGCAGGGTCTGAACATCCTCAACTGTCCAGAACATCACAAGCATGATGCAAACAGACCACTCATTGTCCGCCCACGCCCAAAGACTGTGGAGAGGACGGGGAGAAATGAGGGATGAAAGAAGATTCCACGCGAGGTAAAACGCGAGCGGCAGAAGCACTGCGTGCCCCTGAAACTTCCAGCGTTTGTTCATGAGGCCGTCGGCCGCCCATCCGAGAATTGCAAGTGCCATGCCAAACTCTGCGGGCACAAACGAGATGGGGATACTAAAGGCAAACAGGAAGATCCCTGCGAGCGATATTTTTTGTGGGAGCGATTTCATAGTAGCCTCGTGCTTGGCGTGGCCTGTCGACGTTCAACGTGGATGGGGAATAATTCTCATCAATTCAGTTTTCTTACCCGGATCAAGGCCCTCAGGCAGTGGCCCGAACCTGTCGAATATGTACGAACCGTGAGCCAATACCAGAATGAGGACAATTTCCAGTACTACATAGCCAGCCGCCCCCATCAATTTTCCACTTCCTACCCTTTCTCCAGACCATTTTTGGTCCGCCCAAGCGATGACGGGAATCGTAGCAGCGTGGAGCACAATGACGACCATCCAACCTTGAAGAACGATTGGCGAAAGTGCAGCGGAAACAACGAGGGACACAAATCCCCCCAGAGCGTATGACCGCAACCATTTCCCATTCTTGCTTTGATGTTCGTCCTCCGACCACAGTGGCCGGAAATACCACCAGGACGCAACAATACTTATTCCCACAGAAAGAACACAGAAGAATTGCAGGATTCGAATCATCGCGACAGACAGCGGTCCTCCCTGCGTCAGAAACATGGTCTCGTTGAGTTGACGAACAACATCAAGGCTGCCAAGAGTGAACCAATAGAGAATCCCTTTGAGAGCCGGATAAACCAGCACGAGGCTCCGGCCGATATATCCTTCCGACGCTTGTGCGGGCGGGAGAGTACCAACCACAAACGAATGGATTGTGGGTATCATCGTGATCAAGCCCACAAGCGTTCCAACAATCGCTCCGGAAAAGCCAAGTCGGATAGAATGACGAAGGAGCAACACGATGGTCAATACCACAAGAACAAATGCAGAATTATGGATCTGCATTGACGCCACGATGGCAAAGAGGACGACGGCTGACGGAACAAATCCCGCTCGCTCCCGAAGGTGCCAGCAAGCCCAAAGGTGAGCGGCTGCGGGAAGAAACAGATAGGCTGGCTCCCAAAGGAATCCTCCGTTGTAGAGTCGCCACGGCGAGAGCCAATATACGACGGTCGCAAAGCAGGCCGCTTTCGGTCCCATGGTCCCGTTGACGACGGAGATGAAGACCACTCCTGCAACGATGTGAAAAACAACAATAAGCAGCATCGGAGAATGGAAATGGGGCATGAGAAGCAACGGAATGCCCACCAACAGCTGAAGAAGTGCGCCGGGATTGGCCCCTGCCCCACTCATCATTTTGGCGAAGGGTTGCAGATGATGATGGAGGGAAAAATCCAATCCCAGATTGAGGAGATGAACCTGGTCACCGCCAATCCAGGAGCGGGACGCGAGGAACAACTGCAGCACCGCTCCAAGGATGAACAAGGCTATCGTGGGTCGAAAGTATACAGATCTTCGGAGCGATTGGAATGAACCACCTGCAGTCACGCTGACACCCCCTGGGGCTGGGGCTCTTCCGGTAACATGAAGCTGGCAAGCTCATTCTCAATTGTTTCGATGGGAATAGACGAAACCCCTTCGCCGAGCTTTGCATACAGTGCGCGGTAGCGTACACCGAACGGGGTCCACTCGTGGTTCTTTGCAGCGGTCGGCGTGAAGAGAACGAATACCGGAGTGTTTGAAGCGCTTGAGAAGTGCACGATGGAGGTGTCACACGTAATCGTGGTCACGGCCCCCTCAATGAGAGAAGCGAGCTCCAGCAATGTCGCCGTCCCTGTTTCAGGGAACACGAGCGCATCGCCTGTGTTCAGGTCTGAGAGGATCTTATGGAGCGTTTCTTTTTCATCGGGGGGATAAATGATCACCGGCTGTTCATTCCTTGTTTTGCGAATCCAGCGAACGATACGGACGACCTGGCCAGCTGACATCCTGCGGACACGATCAACAGCAGAGAAATTAATAACAACATAAGAGTGACTGTTCGGGGCGGCTTGCTTACGCCGACGCAATTCATGGTTCTCAAGAAACGAATCTACGACCTTGCGCGATCCCTCGTCAACAAACATTTCAAGCCGCAGATCCTCATCCGCGAACTTCGTACCGAACACTGAATCAGACATGGCAGCAAGCACCTGGACCATATGCGTCGTCGACCGCTCCAGGCTCAGCAGGCGATTGAAATAGATGCGGTATTTTTCCAAACCCTGGCCGATCTTTACGCCTTTCGGCGCGACGATGTTCGCCAGGAGGCCTTCCGATGTCGTGCGGTTGAACACGAAATTGATGACAACATCAAAGCCCTCCTTCCGGGCTGCAAGGATTTCCTGCATGAGCTTCCACAGATTGCCCGATCGCACATACACTCTGTCGACATTTGGATTCCATCGAATGATGGAGGCGTTTCGGTCGCTCGCAAACACCGCCAGCTTGAGTTTCGGATGTGCCTGTTTCAACAGCCGGAACATCGGCGTGCTGACAAGCATGTCTCCTATCCCGTCCGCCCGGAGAATAAGGAGTTTCTTTATCCCGCTCAAAGGAATGGGAATGTCGACCGTTGGATTGCTCAGGACCAGGCGGAAGAAGGGGTAGACAACCGCGTGGCGGAATGCAATTTCTATGTTCTTCAGGAATTCGTTCATGACTTTCCCGAAATCCGAGTCCTTTCGTACAAACGCTCAAAGGCAGTTGTTACATCGGAGGCGGGAATTGTGCTGAGGTCATCCTTTTCCGTCACGAGTATTTCGTACTCAGTCCCGTAAGGCTCCCAGATTCTAAGGGATTTGTCCGATTGAACATACAGAACCACCACCGGCACGTTAAATGCACTCGCGAGATGCACCGCCGAAGTGTCCGGTGTCAGGAGCATCGCAAGTCGTCGAATCAGCGCCGCAAATTGGTCGAACGACGTCGTATCGGGAGAAACGACAGCACTCGGCGCCAAATCATGGATGGCCTGCGCCTTGTCCCTGTCGGAAGGTTTGTGGAGAATGAGGATGATGCATTCCGGATGCGACGATGTCACCCACGAGATGAAGTCGCTGAAATTACGTGTTCCCCAATACCGTACTTCACTTCCGGCGGAAATGTTCAGTCCGACAATCGGACGGCCCGACGGAAGTTTGGTCTTGATGAACCCTTCGGCGAATCTGTCTGAATCCGGAGAAGTGACATAACGGATGGCGAAGATATGGTCTGACGGACTGATACGAAACGGAGTGAGGAGTTGGGCGATCCGATCGATGATATGTGTGTCCCGGCGGGAAAGCATCGGAACGACAATATCGTAGGCATAGTCGTTTTCTTTTTCGATTCCCACATTCCATCGTGCTCCCGCAAGCAGACACACCACGGTGGACGTTGCAGAGGGATTGTCCATGAGGTCGATGATAAAGTCATACCGCTCCCTGCGAATGTTCCGGAGAATCGATACCGCGGAACTCAGGTTCTTCTTGTACACCCAGCGTTTCGTCACCGCGGGGTCGCGTTCAAGAACGAAATGGTTCTTGTTGCTGAGGAGAGCGTCAATGCGGGCGCCAGGATACCGGTCGTGAAGTGCGGCGAGGAGAGGAGTCGAAACCAGCACGTCGCCGATCATATCCTGACGTACAAACAGAAACTTGCTTCGATTGAAATCGATGTTTTCAACAGGTCTGCGCGGGCGGGTGAACAGGAATCGAAGAACACGGACAAGCCATCTGCGAAATCCGATTTCAATCCGCTTTACGAGGGGATCACCCAAGGAGTCTCCCAAAGGCGAAGGGCAGATGGCGAGGTCGGTCAGTTCGCACTGTCCATGAATTGCAGTGAGTGGAGCCGCTTGTAGAGTCCGCTCTCGTTCCGCAACAGCTCGTCGTGTGTCCCTGTTTCGACCAGCGAACCCCGGTCGAGAACAAAAATCCGGTCACAATGCGAAACGGTCGAAAGTCGATGCGCGATGATAAACGAAGTCCTTCCTTCCATGAGTCGATTGAGAGCCTCCTGGACCATCAGCTCAGATTCGGTATCCAATGCGGATGTCGCTTCGTCGAGAAGAAGTATCCTGGGGTTACGCAGAATCGCGCGCGCAATCGCAATCCGCTGTCGCTGCCCGCCGGAGAGTTGAACACCCCGCTCCCCTACTTCGGTTTCGTATCCGCGGTCAAGCTTTTCGATAAACCTGGCAGCGTTCGCCGCGGCGGCAGCCGATTTGACGTCCTCTTCCGTAGCATCAAGGCGTCCATAGCGGATATTGTCGCGCACGGACCCGGAAAAAAGAACCACATCCTGCGGGACAATCGCGATCTGGCTTCGGAGATCCGTGAGGTGCATGTGTCCCGTATCTTCCCCATCGATCAAGATCGATCCCTCCAGCGGTTCGTAGAATCGTGGGATAAGGTTGATGAGCGTCGTTTTCCCTCCACCACTCGGGCCAACAAGAGCAATTTTCTCTCCCGCCCTGACATTAAACGTGATCTGTTTCAGCGCGGGCGTTTCTCCGTCATACGAAAAGCTCACGTCGTGAAACTCCACCGCACCACGGGGAATCACAATAGCCTCCGCTTTCGCACGCAACGATTCCGTCTTCAGGTCGAGGATTTCAAAGATGTAGCCGGCTGACACGAGAGTTTTTTGAATTCGTGCCACGCTTTCCCCCAGGGCTTTCACCGGTTTCGCCAAATAGACCATGACGATCAGGAAGAAAATCATGGACTCAATGGTCATCGAGCCCTGGATAAACAAATATCCGCAAAACACCACGAGCACCGCCACTGCCATCGTGTTGAAGATCTCATTGGTGGGATTGAGGAATGCCACCGTGCGCGCAATTTTCATCGCATAGTGGTAATTCGACTCTGCCTTTGTCCGAAACGTGCGCTGTTCGTCGTCTTCGCGAGTGAACGACTTAACAAGACGCACAGCGGAGATCTTTTCCTGGAGAAATGCCGAAATATCCGCAAGCGTGTTTGTCAGCTGACTGCTGTAAGAGCGGATTCGATCACCGAACCTTCTGGCGACCTGGCCTGATATGGCAAAGACGAGCACCGTCACCGCCGTCAATTGCCAGTTTGTGTAGAACAACGTTGCCGCAAAGATGATCGCATACACGACGTTCTGGCTGATCTCAATCATCAGATTCAGCGACTGGTCCAGGTTGTTCACATCGTTCGTGATACGGGACATGACATAACCGGTCTTGTTCGTATCAAAATACCTGACCGGGAGCAACACGACTGTTTCGAAAAGGTCGATGCGGAACCGCATGAGAATCTTTTCTCTCACCGAGCTCATAAGGATTTCACGGACGAACATGAACAGCATCTTCGCGGCCGTGACAATCATGACGGCAACGGCAAACATATAGATGAGCTCGAAGCTGCCGCCGGTCCCCCGGATCGCCATCATGTAGACGAGACGGTCAAAAATCCGGATCGGCAGATCGACAAGGATTTCCTTCCCGGCTGTGACCTGCTGGCCGATGACATTGAGGGCGTCGAAAAATCGGGCGCTGAGCATGGCGGTGGCGGCATCGGCAAGGCTCATGACGGCGACAGAAACCAGGCTTGCGAGGATTCGCCAGCGGTACCTGAGGAAATACTGAGAAAGCCGAAGGAAGGTTTTGGAGGGGCTCATCCTGGAGCAACGTACGCGTTTTTCGAGGGAATTTCAATGGACATGGGCCGGCTCATTTCGCCCGACATTGCGGGCATTCACACAAGGACCTGAGGTAGTCCCAGGTGAAGAGTCCCGTGGAATGACGATCTCCCCAGAACATCTGAAGGGCATAGCTGCCAACCTGCTCAGCTCCCTTGAGGTTGTACTTCCCCGGCATCTCCGGCACTGCCACGGGTTTGTACGATTTGAGCAGCACGGTCTCTCCTTTGCAGCTGGCACAAGGACAATTGTCGCGCAGGGACTTGAGCGAAACGATACCATCATGGCCATCGTCCCACTTCATGGCGAGGTTTCCTGCTTCAATCAGTTTTATCTGAGTGGCAATCATGATTCAGGTGTGCAGGAGTCTCCATGAAAATGAAAAAGGACATCGCAAGTGTCCTTTCTCAATAAAAACAGATTCGTTTCCTGCCGATTCCTCGTGTCCTTGGTGTCCTTCGTGGTTCGTGGATCTTCGTGGACCGTACCGGGCTCTCAGCCGGAGGCTGATGAGCCTTTGGCTCAGAACCGGTGACCTCCACAATGCCTTTATGGCGCCTTCCCACTCCAACCCAACTGCACGCTACTTCTTTCCCTTACAAATTACGAGTGGACCGTACCGGGCTCGAACCGGTGACCTCCACAATGCCATTGTGGCGCTCTCCCATACTGAGCTAACGGCCCGTTTGCTCCTGCAAACGTTGTCAATATACCCAACGATTAAAGGAAAGTCAACGTGAAAGCCTTGTTCTGTCCGCCAGTTTTCAGTAATTTTGACTCATCAAGGTCCATCACCAAATGTATTTGCGATGAATATTTCCATCCCCATGAACAAAAAAATCTTCCGGCTTTTTGTTCTCGCAGGCTTCTTCTCAGCAATGATCTTTCTGCTCTTTTGGTTTTCCTGCCAGGATAATGTCACGGGTCCCGGTCCTTCGGATGTCGTTTTTCCGGATTCCGCCGTCAGTTATTCGCAACACGTTGAAGTTCTCTTTCAGCAGTCCTGTGTCTCCGTAGGATGTCACGGAGGAAGTAATCCCGGAGGCAACCTGAATCTCGAGCGCCCATCCTACCGCAGCCTGCGTGACCACCAGCCGCAGCTGATTATCTCCGGAGATGGCGCAAACAGCCTGCTCATCGAACGCCTGGATGGAAGAGTGCAGCCGCAGATGCCATTACGGATGCAACCTTTGACGCAGAATCAGATCAATGGGATTAAGAAATGGGTGAACAACGGAGCACTCAACAACTGACCACGAAGGGCAGGAAGGACACAAACGAAACTGACCACGAAGGGCACGAAGGACACTAATGAAGAGCGACTCACGGAATCTCGCTATGCAATACCGGGGGAGATTCCGGGAGTCTCGCTTGGCATGGATATTTGAACCACGTGCGTGGAAGTAGTACCAACTACATGTCGGAGGGTGATGACCGCAGGTCGTGACCCCAGTGGAGCTTTCGCCGCAGGACCTCAAAATAGCTCGTATTGCTCCGCTTCACCAGCCTCGTCGTAAAACCTGCCCGTTTCACTTTGACCTCCAGAGGTGGCTTCAGGAATACCTCCGGCTGACCGTCCGTGGTGACGTGGACGCGGCCGGGCGCGGCCTGAACTTTCAAGGTAACGACGCAATCGTCCGGAATAACAACGGGCCGGACCGTCAGCGCATGAGGACAAATCGGGCTGATCATCATCGAACGATTAGACGGCGAAAGGATCGGTCCTCCGTTCGAGAGTGCGTACCCGGTGGAACCTGTGGGGGTGCAGACGATCATGCCGTCGCCCGTGAACGTCGAGAGGAATTCACCGTTGACAAAAGTTTCGATGCTGAGCATCCGTGAGGAGCTTGATAGGTCCATCACCACGTCATTGAGGGCGAAGTAGTCGGACTTCATTTTTGACGAAGTTGCCTGAAGGACCATCCTGTCCTCGATATGGTACCGTCCGGCAAGAATTTCCGAAAGGCATTCGTCCAGCTCTTCCACCGAAATCTCGGCAAGGAATCCGAGCTTCCCGACGTTGATTCCCAGGATCGGCGTGCGTTTCTTTCCCACGATCCTTGCCATCCGGAGAATGGTGCCGTCTCCTCCAAGTGAAATCAGAATATCGCACGCACCTGCCAGGCCGCTCTCAGAGACTGTGGAGGATTTCCGAACCAATTGGCTTGGTTTACGCTTCTTCAAGCCTCGTGCAAGCGTATCGTGGAGGACGTATTGTACGTCCTCCTTCTCAAATCTCGTCAACAAGGATTCGACAACCTCTGCAATGACGGGTTTTTCCAGATTCCCTGCGATGCCAAATTTCACGACGTCCCCCCTTTTTCTGCCGGCTTGGCCTCGCCCTTGGCTTTTTCGTCCACGTAATTCAACTTCAATTCCTGAACAACGCCCTTCAGAAAGCGTTCTTCGTCCGGGCTCATGTTCCCTTTCGCCTTGACGAGCAGCATGTCAAGAATGTCGATGGTCAACTGTGCCTGTTCGAGATTCCTTTCCAGTGTATCCGTTACCGGATTCTTGATTTTCCCAAGATTCTGCATTGCCGCCGACTGGAACATCATCACAAGACTTGCGAACAACGCACTATTTTTCTCTTCGGGACTCATGCAATCTCCTTGTGGACCGAAATCTCCCAGAGCTTGGCGTATTTCGTGAAGACATAACACGAAGAAAGGACACAGAGGATAAATCCCTGGATTCCGTCGAGAAAGCCGCGCTTAAGGATATACATCTTCACAAAAACCCAAAACGGGTTGAGTAGCAATGTGGCATAACTGAATCGCCGACCCTGATTCTGAAGGTCTTCGGCAGCAAAGCTCGTGTAGCGGTTAAATTTGTCGAAATAGTGGAATAGGTTGGGGTCAGTGTAATGAAGCAAATCTTCCCTCAGGCTCAACGTTTTCCCTTGAATAAGAAGGCGCTCGTGGACCCTATCCTCCGTGAATTTCCCCGATGAGCGACGGAACAGTCGGGTAACACGTCCGGGATACCAGCCGCAGTGTTTGATCCACTTTCCCAGGAAAAAAGCCTTCCGGGGCATGTCGAAACCAGAAACCTCTGCCGTTGAAGACTTGAGAGTGCCCTCTATCTCCTCCCGAAGGTCAGACGTGACCCTTTCGTCCGCATCCAGCCACAGAATCCATTCCCCTTTTGCCTTTGATTGGGCGTAATTCTTCGCGCTCCCATAGCCTTTCCACGGGCGGACATAGACCTTCTTCGTGGATTTTTTTGCGAGCGATACAGTTCGGTCCGTGCTCCCGCCATCTACAACGATGATCTCATCGACCCAATCCAGAGTCGAAAGACACTCCCGGATGTTCCGCTCTTCGTTTTTTGTAATGACAACGGCCGATAGAAGGGGCACTGGGTTCCTATTGTGGGACGACAAGGTTGACGAGTTTGTTCTTGACGACGATCTTTTTGACGACCTTCTTCCCGTTGATATGTCTCTGAACATTGGCATCGTTTAAAGCCAGAGCCTCCAGCTTTGACTCATCAGTTCCCATCGGGACTGTTAGTTTTCCTCTGACTTTCCCATTCACCTGAAGAATCACTTCAATAGTAGACTCCAGCACTTTCGCATTGTCGTACACGGGCCAAGGTTGGGACGACAGCGTTTCCTTGTGCCCCAAGCGTTCCCAGATTTCCTCTGAGATGTGAGGAGCGAATGGGGCAAGAATCAGAATGAATTCCTTCAATATCCGAATTGGTTTGACTTCGAGTTTCGTTGCCTCGTTTACGAAGATCATCATCTGCGAAATTGCAGTATTGAATCTCAAAGATTCAATATCTTCTCCAACTTTCTTCAACGTCTGATGGTAAAGTCTTTCAAAATCGGCTGTTGGTTCGGTTTCCTGAAGGGACGAATCAGTATTCCCCTCTTCATCAACATACAGTCTCCACACTCTTCCCAGGAAGCGGAATACTCCTTCCACTCCCTTCGTACTCCATGGCTTGACCTCTTCCAGGGGCCCCATGAACATCTCAAAGAGCCTGACTGAATCCGATCCGTATTGTGAGACCACCTCATCCGGGTTCACGACGTTTCCTCTGGATTTCGACATTTTGCGGGAGTCTTCTCCAAGTATCGTCCCCTGATGGCGAAGCTTCATGAATGGCTCTTTCGTGCTCAAATATCCCAGGTCATAGAGCACTTTATGCCAGAAACGAGCGTACATGAGGTGGAGGACCGTATGCTCCGCCCCGCCGACGTAGAGCTTGATCGGCATCCACTGGCGCTCCTTCTCGAGGGAGCAGAAATCGTCTGCATTGTGCGGGTCGATGAACCGGAGGTAGTACCAGCACGAACCCGCCCATTGAGGCATCGTATTGGTCTCCCGGCGCCCCTTTAATCCCGTTTCCTCATCGACCACATTGACCCAGCTACTCGCAAGAACAAGTGGTGATTCAGTCGTTCCGCTCGGCTGGAATTTCTCCAAACTCGGCAGTTCCAGCGGCAATTGCTTTTCGTCGAGAGGCTTCATCGTCCCGTCTTCGAGGTGGATGATGGGAATCGGCTCGCCCCAATACCGCTGTCTGGAGAATAACCAATCCCGGAGCTTGTACTGAATTGCCCCCTTCCCGGTCCCGTTCTTCTGGAGCCAGTCAATGATTCTCCGTTTTGCTTCCTCTGTCGACAAGCTATCCAGCGAAACCCCGTCGTTTGCAGAATTGACTGCGGTCCCGTCCCCGATGAAGTATTGACCCTCTTCCTGACCTCCCTCCACAACTTTAACGATCGGAAGATGGAACTTCCGGGCAAATTCAAAATCCCTTTCATCGTGACCCGGCACCGCCATGATCGCTCCGGTTCCATACCCCATGACGACATAGTCTGCAATCCACACCGGGATCTCTTTCCTGGTGGCAGGATTGATTACGGTCGCACCTGTGAACACGCCGGTCTTATCCTTCTCAATCGTCCGGTCAAAATCGCTCTTGTGGGCGGCTTGTGAACGGTACTGGTCAACAGCCTGTCTTTCCGATGCGCCGGTGACAACCGAAACCAAAGGATGTTCAGGCGCGAGTACCATGTAGGTTGCCCCAAACAAAGTATCGGGACGTGTCGTAAACACCCGGATTCGTTCAGGTCTTCCTTTGACCTGGAACTCGACTTCCGCTCCCTCCGAGCGGCCAATCCAATTTCGTTGTTGTTCAAGCGTGGAAACCGGCCAATCGAGATCCTTTGCATCATGTAGCAACCGCTGTGCGTAGGCGGTGATCCGCATCAGCCATTGCCTCATCGGTCTTCGTTCAACCGTATAACCCTTCTCAGTCCACTCTGCAACCTCCTCGTTTGCCAACACCGTTCCCAGGGCTTCACACCAGTTGACCGGTATTTCCGCAATATACACGAGTCGAAACTGAGCTAGAAAGTCGTGTTTCTGTTTCCTTGTCATCGCCCGCCACTCGGTTGCAGTCAGCCCGGGTCGTACCGTAAGGTCTTTTGTCCCCCGGTCAACAAGTTCCTGTTCGAGAGTCTCGATCGGCCTTGCTTTGTCCGCGCGCGGGTCATACCAGGAGTTGTAGATTTTCAGAAAGATCCACTGTGTCCATTTGTAGTATGCGGGATCCGTGGTGTTGATCTCGCGGGACCAGTCGTAGCTCAATCCCAGCATTTTGATCTGGCGACGGAACGTGTCGATGTTTTGCTCCGTGGTCACACGGGGGTGGATGTTCGTCTGCATCGCATACCGTTCTGCAGGAAGTCCAAAGGCATCCCAACCCATCGGATGGAGCACGCTGAGTCCCTTCATCCGGTAATACCGACTGAGAATATCTGTTGCGGTGTAACCCTCGGGATGACCAACATGCAGCCCTGCCCCCGAGGGGTAAGGAAACATATCGAGGATGTAGATCTTCGGCTTTCCCGAATGCTCATCCGTTCGGAACGTTTGGTGACGTTCCCAGTATTCCTGCCACTTCTTTTCTGTTTTGAGGAAATCGTACTTCATCTTAGAAGGATACCAGTCATCGAGGAAAAATCGTCCAACTGTGTCAAGTTACGAAAATAGCGAGGGATTATCAACGAACAAGCGGCAGAAATGTGCAGAACAACTCAGAGAGTCTTAAGAACAAGAAGGGTTATGTCGTCGGATTGCGGAGTGCCCTGTGTGTGGGCTTCAAGGGCGCGCTGAACGTGTCGAATGAGCTCCTGCGCGGAGAGAGTTCTTCCGGCATTCAGGACTTCTTCGAGCTTCTCTTCCGTGAAATCCTCCCCCGCAGCGTTCATCGCCTCGCTCACGCCGTCCGTGTACAAGACAAGCATGTCGCCGTGCGACAAGGTCACGAGTCCCTCCTCATACGGAGTTGAGGTTTTGACGATGCCGAGGATAATCCCGCCCTTCTCCAGCTTTTCAATGAGACCGGACGCGCGAAGAAGAACGGGAGGATTGTGACCTGCGTTGACGTAACGGAATTCTCTCGAGGCAGCATCGAGCACTCCCCAGAAAAACGTGATGAACTTGCTGCCTCCCCTCGTGTTGGCACAGGTGAGGTCGTTGATACGTGCGGTGGTGGATGCCAGCGACGTTTTCAGCGGGGCAAGAGCACGGAGAGCCGCCTGCACATTTGCCATCAGCAGAGCCGCCGGAGTCCCCTTGCCGGAGACATCGCCGATGCCAAGCACGAACTCCTTGTTGTCCCGCAGGATAATGTCGTAGTAGTCTCCGCCGACCTGCTTCGATGAAATATTGAGGGCTGCAACTTCAAAACCCGGAATCGGAGGCAGGGATTCCGGAAGAAGACCCTGTTGGATCTCCCGGGCAATTTGCAGCTCATCCTCCATGCGTTGTTTCTCGAGTGCCTCCTGAAAGAGACGGGCGTTTTCAATCGAAATAATCGCAAGATTTCCCAGCGAGTAGAGAAACTCGAGGTCCGGGTTGGAGTATTCTCCTCCACGCAGTCGGGGCCCGAGGAGAATGCCGCCCTTCGTCTGGTTCTGGATATGCATCGGGATAACGGCATCGATGCCGAGCTTGTGCAGTTCAGCGCCGGCGAGTCGGAAATGTTTCTGCCGGAGCAGGTTTGGCGTCCGCTCCGGTTTCTTGAGCTCGCACAATTCCTGGAGGGCATCCAGCGAGCCCGGGTTTTCCTGGAGCCGGGATGAAACAATCTCAAGACCCGCATTCTTTCGGAGACAAATCGCATAACTCTTCACTCCCACCTGCCCCAGCAAGGCAAAGGTGATGAGCCGGACCACTTTGTCGACATCGAGGCCAACATTGAACTCCTTGCTGAGATCAAACAAGGTGTTCAATTCCTGATACTTCCGGTCGAGGCTCCTGTTAGCCTCGTTCACCTGTTCAATGATCAACGCCTTCTCGATGGCAGACCCGGAAAGGTTGACCAGGGACTGGATGAGCTGTTTATCTGTTCCGGAATATTTTCCCTTCAGCCGTTCGCTCAGCGTTATAAACCCGACGACTTTCTGGCGCGACACAATCGGAATCAGGAGGCTCTGGGCAAACTGACGTACAAACGACAGCCACGCCGGTTCCGTGGCTTTGATCTTGTCGATGGTGGTGATTGCCCGGATTGGCTTCTCGATGGTAAATCGTTTTCCCAACGCCGATACCTCGAGTCCCTTCGCGGAAATAACTTCAAAGGTTTGCTCTTCGTTGCGAAGCAGTACCATGCCGCTCGCGACGAGCATTTTGCCCATTAGAGTTCTCAGGACGGTGCTGAGGATGAAATGAAGGTCGAGTGAAGAGTTGACGATGTTGCTGAATTCAAACAGCGGAAGGATATCGGACGATTCGCGTTGCATGACGTGGGACCGATGGTGGCGGTCACCGCTGGTGGGACTGCGCAGGGTTATCTCCTCACTTCGGAGGGAGTGCCCGAGAGAAACTTGACGAGACGAACCTCATTCTTTTTTCCCGGCTTGAAGGAGTACTCGACTTTGTCCATGAGACGGCGCATGAGATAGACCCCAAGACCGCCGCGCCGGTAGTGGCCAAGATGTTGTTTCAAATCAGGGGGCCGGATGATTTCCGGGTCAAACGGTTTCCCGCTGTCGGTAATGCGCACTTCGAACGAGTCCTTTCCACGAAGGACGTCGATCTGGATTTTCTGATCCGGCGCGAACTGGTAGGCATGCTTGATAATGTTCGTGCACGCCTCATCGACGGAAAGCACAATATTGGCGACCTCTTCGTCGCCGAAGCCACACTGCCGTGCGGCCTCGGACACAAACTCGCGCACCTCCAGGAGGTGGTCCGTCCGGCTCAGAATGGTCTTCGATATTTTCTTGCCTGCTGAATTCATAGTTCCAAGGCGCAATCGAATTGCGGAGCGATTGCTGCGATCATCTACGCTTTCTTGCCTTCCCGAAAACGCGTCACCGCTTCCTTCTCTTCCTTGTAGATTTCGTACAGAATCGGGAACCCCAGCAGATCGAACACGTTGTAAACTTTCGGCGACATGTTCGTAAGTTTGATGTCGCCTTTATTCTTGCGCACATCCTCGATGTACGCCATAAACACGCCGAGACCCGCGCTGCTGATGTAGGACAGGTCCTTGCAGTTCACGACGATGTTGAACTTCTTGTCGTTCAAGAGCCTCTGGAACGCATTCTCGAGGTCGGTTGCAGTGTGGGCATCGAGGTACCCTTTGAGCTCGATGACGCTCACTCCTTCGCCGTCCCGGTGGTGGACTTTGAATTCACTCATGGTTGCTCTCCTTCTGATCGTAACATTGGAATACTCATCGGCGATTCCTGAGGAAGTTCATGCGGTGAACCCAACCATTTAATGACGACGAGGGTCATGTCATCAGTATACGATTGGTTGCCGGTAAAGGTGCGCACGGCCTCTAAAATACGATTTTTTATCTCAATTGCGGGAAGATTTCGCGCCTCCAGAACGGTGGCAACAAGTCTGTCATATCCGAATTCCTCCTCGTCGGCGTTGCGCGACTCCGTTATGCCGTCTGTATAGAAGACGCACACGTCGTTGCGACGGAGCATGATCGTCCGCTCCTCCGTCGAGTCTTCAAACACGGCGCCATCCGTCAGTCCGAGCCCGAGCCCTGTCGGTCGCACGAGCTCGTGCTTGGACCCCGAAACGTACACCACGGGACAATGTCCTGCACGGGCCAGGGTGAGGCGCGCCTTGCGCACGTCGAGGATCGCATAGACCAGGCTCACGAACGCATTTTTCTCAAGATTCTCCATGAGCGTATGGTTCGCCCGGACAAGCAGCTCCCGCGGCGATTTGCAGATCTTGCTCAAAGAAAGAAAGATGCCCTTCACTTCCGCCATGTAGAAAGCCGCGGAGACACCCTTGCCCGACACATCTCCCACCACAATCCCCAGCTGGTCGTTCGGCAGCAGAATAAAATCATAATAATCCCCTCCCACTTCCGTCGAAGATTCTGAAATGGCCGAGAAATCAACCGACGGAATTTCCGGAGCGCCCTGCGGGAGCAACCGCTTCTGCATCCGCTTGGCAACCATGAGTTCCTGCTGAAGGCGCTCCCGTTCGAGAGATCGCGCAATGAGCTTCGAGTTTTCGATTGCGATCGTCACATGGTCCGCAAACGTCGTCATGACGTCGATGTCATCCTGGTCGAATCCGTTTTCGAGCTCTTTCGTCGCATGCAGAATTCCGATCAGCTGGCCGTGCGCAACAAGCGGAACGCTGAGCAGGGATCCTCTCAGCATGTCCAACTCTTTGAGGTAGCGCGTCCGTTTGTCGTTCCACACATCGTCGATCAGAAGGACTTTCTGGGATTCAACAAGGAGAGAACGCAGCGATTGCCTGTCCAGCGTATCGAGCGATTGGATCTCATCATCGGAGACATTCTTCTTCGAGACCACATCGACTTTCATTTCCGAGCCGGGTCCGTCGATCTGAACCAATTCCAACCACGAACCCCGGGCTCCGCAAACCTCCATCGTCATTTGAGTCACCGTGTTGACCAGGTCGTTGAAGTCGAACACCTGCGTGACCAGGCGGCTCAGGTTGTGCAGGGAATTGAGTTCTGATTGCTTTCGTTCGAATACCTCGGCCGTCGGAAGATGGAACAACGTGCTCACGAATGCCATGCCGAAATAAATGGCGCCGAAAATGGAATTCACCTGCACGAACATGTGGAGCGGATGGCTGAACGATGAAAGCGACCTGTTCCCGGGAGTGTTCTGTGCCAGCAGGACGTTCAGGACAACCAGGGCAACGAACAAGAGCGCTGAATAGATGATGGAATAGATCTTCTCGCGCCGGGACAGGTACACGATCCAGTTTTGTTTGAACGAATTGACCACCCCGAGGAGAACCGCGATCGGGAAGAAGATCGAGGCGATGATACTTGCCTCCGCCGGAAGGATCGGCAACACCGATGCACACGCCGCAAAGAGGGCGACCAGATAGAGAACGTAGTTGCGCCTCGTCCCCTTCCTCCGTTTGAACATCACGAGATCCCTGATCGTCTGCAGGGTGTCGATCGCGTAGAGGCCAAGCACCACGGCGATGACGAGCGAATAGAAGATCATCAATGCGGACGGTGCTTCCGGAATCCTGTCCTCGTTGCGCGTCGCGAAGGCCTGGAGGAATGAAATCAAGCCGACCGCGGAAAGCGCCGCGAAACTGATGATGAGGAAACGCCCGATTTCCCTGGTTGTGCCTTTTCGAAAACGGGCCCGACGCCCTTCCAGGACAAGCGAGAGAAGAAAGAAGCAGAGGACGATCGCGCCTTCACGGACGGATGTCAGCCCGGAAATCTCCAGGTCGACCGCCGAATTGATGACGTCGTAGAAAAACACGGCCGGCAGGAAAACAGCCGGAAAGGCAATGATGAGTATGCGCCTGAGTCCCTGCATCGTCATACCTTGATGTCCATCCAGGTGTCGGACCGGAATTTCAGAAACGTCATCAGCGAGTAGGAGGCGATGTACACCGGGAGTGCCAGCCAGGCGCCGAAAATTCCGAATCGCAGACCCAGCACGTATGCAAGAGGGAGGAAAATGATCCAGTGCGTGATCACCTCAAGGAACATCACATAGAGGGTGGCGCCGGCCGCCTGAAGCGCGTTGGCAAAAATGATCCCCGAACCATAGGCAATCTGCGCAATCCCGGCGAGAATCAATAAAGGCCTCGCGACGCCGATGACGGTGTCGTTGGTCGTGATGACTTTCAGGACAAGGTCGGGAAACAGCGAGAAGAGAATTCCGATCGACATGGTGAAGATCGTGGTAATTTTTGCGGTCTCAAAACCATAGGTGCGTGCAACGGCAGGGGCATTATCTCCGAGTGCATTGCCGACGAGCGTCTGTGTAGCGATGCCAAACCCAAAACAGGGCATAAAGGAAAGAAACAACGCCGTGATCACCACCTGCGTAGCAGCCTGCTCAAGGGTGCCAAAAATTCCGGCGATCGCAACAAACACGAGAAATCCGAAGAGAATGAGAATGTTCTGGAAGGAAACGGGCAATGCAATTTTGATGATAGGTTTGATGTAGTCCAGGCCCAGAATGATCCGGCTGTAGTACTTATACTTACTTCGATATTGTGGAAGAAAAGTTACAAAAACAAAGAACACAAAACCGAGAAACATCCCGATCGAAGCCGCAAGCCCTGCTCCGGCGAGCCCCATCCTCGGAAAACCCATGAACCCAAAAATGAGAAGATAATTGAAGATAATGTTGAAGATGTAGGAAACGATGGCAGAGAACATGAACACCTTGGTGTGTCCGATGCCGAAAAAGAATCCGCGGTAGGAAACCGCCATCAGGAAGAACGGGAGTCCGATCGATCGGTACCTGATGTATTCGCCCGCCGCGCGTGCAACGCGTTCATCACTCGAAAAAAGATTGATGAAGTCGTAAGCGAAATGGTATCCCAGCACGCCGAAGAGAATCCCGACCACAAATCCGAGGACGAGAGAGTTGTTGAGGACGATTCCCACCGCACCGAATCTTCCCTGGCCAAACCGGCGCGCGATCAGCACGTGGGTTCCGGTTGACAGACTGGAAAAGAAACTCGTGAGTGTCCATGTTGCAAGCACGCCCAATCCCATCGCGGCAAGAGCAATTTCAGAGCGGTCGAGCCGCCCGACCATGGCGGTGTCAATAATGGACACGAGCATCTGTGACGAGAGGCCCGCGATCGCGGGAAATGCAATCCGGAGGATGCGGCTGGAGTATTGCTTCTCGGGGAGCAGCGACATGAAAGCGCGCTTCTAGGTGCCCGAAGGGAACGGGGAACAAGAAGGCCGCCAATGGCAGAGGAGCACAGGATGGGAGCTCATTGGCGGTGCGAACCTGGAATCAGGAAAGTCCAGAAGTGTATTCGGCGATGTACCGGTCGATGTCCCTGGCTGCCGGCGCGTTGGGAAATTCCTTCTTGAGCGTCTTCAGTAGTTCCACCGCTTTCTCATTTTTCCCCGCCGCAGCAAAGTTGGTCGCTGCGTTTCGGAGGTTGTCTGGCGCCTGAATGCCCGACATGTCCTTGGAAGCCGCTTTTTCGAAATATCCGCCCGCCTCGTCATGGTTCCCCTTTGCTTCGTAGCAAGCCGCAATACCGGCAAGCGCGGAAGCGGAAATCAGCTTGTCGCTGACACTGACTTCTTTGTAGCACTCGAGCGCCTTGTCGTAGTTTCCGAGCGCGAAATAGGAGTTGGCAAGATAGAACCTCGCAAGCTCTCCCGTCCGGGTGTTGCCGTACTCATCCACAATGGCTTTGAGGCCCTGCGTCCCTTCCTGCACGACTCCGTTGATCGCCTGGTCATAATTGCCCTGATCATAATAGAGCTGCACTTTCGCCAATTGCGTCGTCGCCGATTCATTCCATTCCGCTGTCTTCTGACTCCACCAGAACCAGAGGGCGGCAAGAACGATGGGGGCTGCAATGATGTAACCCGCCAGGCGACGGTGTTCTTCAATCCAGGTGCGCGTCTCAAAGTACTTCGTGACAAGCCTGTCTTCTTTCATTTCGCGTTTTGGGATCTTTTTTTGAGGATGAAGCATGCTGTCCTTTCGTTTTCTATTTGTGAGAGAAGTACGCCCGAGGCGATTCGAACGCCTGTCCTACAGCTCCGGAGGCTGTCGCTCTATCCAGCTGAGCTACGGGCGCAGTTTAGAATTAATGGTTAACTGTAAATCTGGTCCTAATCCCTTAGCAATTCTTTTAGCACAACAAAGGATGCAAATGGAACGCCCCCACGTCTCATTTCGGGCACTTCCGATGCCTTTACAGTCAACGTGAGGGCTTCCCAAAACTCATTGGACTGGCGGAAGTTTTGAAATGGATTTATGACAGTATGAAGGTACAAAGGGAATGGACGGAAAGCAATCTATTCTTGATCCGTTTCCAGGGTTGAGACTATGTACTCCTTGCCGTTGTTTAGAATTCTCATTGTCTCAATCGCTTTCTGTTCGTTCTCTTCAAACCATTTCCATTCATTCACTGTGAACCCCTCAATTGTCTCCTCCGTTTGAGGTGGGTCATTACCTCTTGTGGGGAAACCCGTTCCGAAGTTTCGGGAGACATACATTGCGTACCATTTGCAAATATCTACGGCGTTAAGGGGAACCGTCTTGAACAAAGACCGTTTTTCCAGTTCTTTTATTCTGAGTTTGAGGTTCATTTAGAGTATACATCCCCTCCCCCTCGAGCACGTTTCAAGACAGGTGAGAAGAAGTCGTTTACTGTCGTTTTCAGTTGTTAATTGTCAGATTGGGTTGTTTCGAGCTTTGCAATTCTCTCTTCCAGATCTGCCATTTCGATAGCCTTAACGAGCATTGAAGCCATCATAACGAGCTTGTAATGCGTGTTTACGCTATCTGAAGTGTTCTCACGCTCTGCGGTTCTAATACAGCGGGCAATGTAACGCCTTGCATCCTTTGCCGTTTGCAGTTTCCCAATTCGTTTTCTCTTGATCATTTTTCCTTACCCCTATTGTACTACAATTCCGTTTGCGCCGGGAGTAATGAGCCTCGTATATTCCGCGTAGTTAGATGCTTCTGAAGAGTCCTTGCCGTTTGTCTCAATAACCCTTCTTCGCTCCGTGAGAAGCCCTAGTTTTTTATTCGCTGTAGCAAGGTCCTTTTCCAGGTCAATTTCCCCCGAGGAAGCTCTGTAATTCTGAACGAGTTTCGCAATTCCTGTAGTCTCTTCAACGGTCGTCGGCCTGAGATAGGCAGAATAGTTTACAAGCTCCGTTGCGTAATCAGTGAGCCCCCGGTTCAAAGCATACTTCATTTCTTGAAGAAATCCCTT
>JBARRO010000036.1:0-6301 GCA_049644265.1 Bacteroidota bacterium | reverse complement strand
ACACCACGCTGTTCATCAAGGGTTTTCTGGTCGATTGCGCCAAGCAGATGTCCCATACGGTCGGATTCCATCCAGAGAGCAAGGTCGGTCGCCGAGATCGGTACATTCTGGAAATAATTCGTGCGGTCTTCATTGGTCGTCCCGTTCAGGTCCGTCGCTCCGACACGTTCGAGGGCCTGGAAATAATCGTCGGGAAAATTCTCGCTGCCGTTGAACATCAGATGTTCAAAAAGATGCGCAAAACCGCTCTTGCCCGTCTTTTCATTCTTGGAGCCGACATGGTACCACACGTTCACCGCAACGATCGGCGCTTTATGGTCCTCATGGACGATCAGCGTCAGCCCGTTGTCGAGGATAAATTTCTTGAACGGAATGTCGATTTCAGAGGATGCTTTCGTTTTCATGGGTTTTTGTGCGACAAGAAGAAATGGAAGGAGCATGAGGCAAACAAATGAACGTGCGAAAGTGGCCATAGTGAGGTTCTCCGGAGTTGTATGAAGGATGGTTGGGGAAAGTCGAAGCTCCTCCTTAAACGAAGGATTTTCATGATAGTTTCACCTCTTGCATTGAGAGCAACGGGTTGACGGAAGAGCGGATGGTGAGTACCAGAGAAGCAACAATCAATGAACGCAGAAAGGCTTACGAAGGAGGCTGGAATTTCTCAACTTCTTCCAGAACCGTGGCGACGATATCTTCTTCCTTGATCCTCTTGATCATCTCACCTTTACGGTAGAGAATACCGACTCCCTTTCCTGCGGCGATGCCGATGTCGGCTTCGCTTGCCTCCCCGGGGCCGTTGACAACACAGCCGAGGACGGCAATCTTGACAGGCTTCTTCACTCCCGCGAGCTTTTGCTCAAGCTGGCTCATGACAGAGAACAAATCGATTTCGAGCCGGCCGCACGTGGGACAAGCAATGAGCTCGATATTCCGCGACGCGAGGCTCAGCGATCGGAGAATTTCTTTCCCGACCTCCACTTCTTTGACCGGATCGTCCGTCAATGAAACCCGGATGGTGTCTCCAATTCCTTCGGCAAGCAGCGTCCCGATTCCTACCGCCGACTTGATCGTCCCGATGCGCGTCGTTCCCGCCTCGGTGACACCGAGGTGGAGAGGGATGTCCGTCCGCTGTGCGACCAGACGGTACGCTTCAATCATCAGCTTGACGTCCGTGGATTTCACGGAGATGACGATATCGTGAAAGTCGAACTCATGGCAGATGCCGACATGGCGCATGGCGCTTTCATATAAGGCTTCGGCCGTGGGGTATCCGTGCTTTTCGAGAATGTCTTCTTCGAGGGAGCCGGAGTTCACACCGATACGAATGGGAATTCCCTTGTCCTTTGCGGCAGTGAGCACCTGTCGAATCCGGTCCTTCGACCCGATATTGCCGGGATTCAAACGAACTTTCGCGACACCGGCTTCCACGGCTTTCAGGGCAAAAATGTGATTGAAATGAATGTCGGCAACAATCGGGAGCGGAGATTGCCGGACGATTTCCTTCATCGACTCGGCAGCTTCCTTGTCATTGACCGTGACCCGCACGATGTCGCATCCGGCCTCAGCAGCGGCTTTGATCTGGCCCACCGTTCCTGTGACGTCGTCCGTCTTCGTCTTCGTCATCGTCTGGACGGAGATCGGCGCATCCCCACCAATCTTGACATTCCCGACCTGTACCTGGCGGGTCTTGCGGCGAACGCCAACCCGGTACGTGGCGTGACGGCTGACTGGTTCGACCACTATGTCGCGTGTTTCCATGATTGGCGTGTTCTGAATGGTTGCCGCAAGATGGCACACAAAACACAGGCAGGGAACAATCCTGTATGCGTTCTGTGCCTTGCGGTGGCTAAGAGATCTTGCGATGGAGATTGTGCATGATATTGCTTTATTCGGGGAGTTTCAATTCAATTTCTTGCTGGCTTCGAAAAGAAGCTTCTTCTCTTCCTCCGTCAGGCTCTGGTAACCGCTTCTGCTGATCTTATCGAGGATTTCATCGATCCGTTTCTGGATATCGCTTCCCTCGTCTGTGTGATGTTCTTTCCCGTCATGAATATCGAAGACTTTTGCCTCCACCACCGTATCATCGCTGGCGCGCCCTTGCACAGACCGCGCATTCCACCAATGCCTCCCCCGGTCGATTGCACTCCTGAACGGCATGCGCTTCATGTCGTAGAGCAGATACAGGTAACCCCCAAGGGCTCCGCCGAGATGCGCAAGATTCGCCACATTGCCCGGACCCCCGATCGACATGACTCCGAGGACGATCAGGAACATCACGAAATATTTTACTTTGACGGGAATGAGAAAGTAAATATAGATGTACCGGTCGGGAAACATCATTCCGAAGGCAATCAGAACTCCATACACCGCTCCCGACGCACCGACCGTGGGTATGGCCTGCCCGAGGACACTCATCGTTGTCGACGGCTCAAGAATCGGAGCCAGGATCAGCTGCGAGAGTCCCGCGACCACGCCGCACGAGAGATAGAAGATGAGAAATTTTCGGGAACCCCAGATGTGCTCAACTTCCATCCCGAACATCCACAGTCCGAACACCATATTAAAGAACAGGTGCCAGAAATCTGCGTGCATGAATTGGTACGTGATCAGCTGCCACGGATAGAATCCGTTGAAGAGCGGCATGAGACCCAGGTAGGTGTTGAACACCCAGGCAAGGCTCATCCCATCCATCCTGAATGCTCCAAAGAAATACAAGAGCACAAAGACGGCGGCATTCGTTATGATGAGCCCCTTGATGACCGGCGGAAAGAACGAAAATCCACCGAACATCGAGGGACGATAATAGTTGGACATGGAGTTTGAGTTGTCAGCGGTCAGCTATCAGCTGTCAGCGGCCGCATGGTGAACGAGAAACTCGAAACCAGAAACTCGAAACTAATCTTTTTCTGTTAATGCTTCGACTCCCGGAAGGGCTTTGCCTTCAAGGAACTCGAGTGAAGCGCCGCCGCCGGTGGAGACGTGGGAAACAGACTTTTCCAGCCCGGCCTTTGTAATCGCTGCGGCGGAATCTCCGCCTCCGACAATCGTCGTCGCCCCGGCTTTCGTCGCCTCGGCAAGTACGTTTGCGATGGCGTTTGTGCCTTTTGCAAAGTTTTCCATCTCAAAAACTCCCATCGGCCCGTTCCACACGATGGTCTTTGCCTTGCGAATTTCAACCGAGAAGTTTTTGATGGTCTCGGGTCCGATATCGAGGCCCATCCATCCTGCCGGGATTGCGGAAACTTTCACCACATTCGTCTTCGCGCCGTTCTCAAACTTATCCCCCACAACGCAATCGGTCGGGAGAAGAAGTTTGATGTTTTTTTGCCTGGCTTCCTCAAGAATCTTCTTCGCAAGGTCAATCTTGTCCTCCTCTAACAACGACTTCCCGATTTCCATTCCCTGCGCTTTGTAAAATGTGAACATCATTCCACCCCCGATGAGCAACGCATCCACCTTGTTCATGAGGTTCTGGATGACGTCTATCTTCCCCGATATTTTCGCACCTCCAAGGATGGCGACATAGGGACGGGCGGGTTTTCCCACAGCCCGGCCGAGGTAATCCAGTTCCTTCTTCATCAGATATCCCGCTGCGCAGGTCTTGATGAACTTGGTCACTCCTTCGGTCGAGGCGTGCGCCCGGTGGGCGGATCCGAATGCATCGTTCACGAAGACATCGCCAAACCCTGCCAGCTGCTTTGCAAAGTTCGGGTCGTTGGCTTCCTCTTCGTTATGGTACCGCAGGTTCTCGAGGAGGAGCACTTCGCCGTCCTTCAGAATGCCGACTTCGCGCGCAGCAGCTTCCCCGATGCAATCGACGGCGAATTTCACCGGCTTATGGAGGAGCTTTGCAAGATGGTTGGCGACCGGCTTGAGACTGAACTCCGGCTTTGGCTTTCCCTTGGGGCGGCCGAGGTGGCTCATGAGAATGGCGCGACCTCCGTCCGCAAGAATCTTCTTGATGGTGGGGAGAGATTCGACGATACGGGTATCGTCGGTGATTGTCTGGTGCTCGTCGAGCGGCACATTGAAGTCGACTCGAACAAGCACGCGCTTTCCCTTCAGCTGCAGGTCGTCGATCGTAAGCTTGTTCATGGCATGTTCTCTTTCAGGGTATTCAGTGAGGAGCGGAAAAAAAACGGGCTGCGACTTTCGAAGTCCTCAGCCCGCATCGATCGTAGAGCGTACTACGTTAGTCGAACATGGAGGCGATTTTTTTCGCCAGCTCGATGACGCGGTTGGAGTATCCCCATTCATTGTCGTACCAACCGAATACTTTCACCATATTTCCCATCGTCATCGTGAGTTTGGAATCGATGATGCAGGAGTGCGGGTTGCCGACGATGTCGCGCAGAACCAAATCTTCCGTGCTGTATTCCAGGATGCCTTTCAGATTGGTCTCAGCGGCTTTCTTGAAAGCGGCGTTGACTTCATCCTTGGTAACTTCTTTTTCGAGCTCGGCGGTAAAATCCGTGATCGAACCGTCCGGTGTGGGAACTCTGAGCGAGTACCCATCCAGCTTGCCGGCCAACTCCGGAATGACCTTCCCGACGGTCTTGGCCGCCCCGGTGGTCGTGGGAATGATGTTGATCGCTGCCGCACGCGCCCGACGCATGTCGCTGTGGGGCAGGTCGAGAATCCTCTGGTCGTTGGTGTAGGAATGGATCGTGTTCATCATTCCCCGTTTTACCTTGAAGCTGTCATGAAGAACCTTCACCATCGGCGCAAGGCAGTTGGTCGTGCACGATGCGTTCGAAATGACGTTGTGCTTTGCCGGGTCGTACATCTTGTCGTTCACCCCAAGGGCAATTGTCAAGTCGGGAGTTTTTGCGGGAGCACTGATGATGACCTTCTTCGCGCCTTGCTTCATGTGGTCCCGCGCTGCTTCGCCGTCCGTAAAATGTTTGAGCCCGGTCGACTCAATGACAATGTCGACTTTCAGGGCCTTCCAGTCCAGCTTCGTGTGGTCCTTCTCGGCAAAGACCTTGATCGGTTTGCCGTTCACGACGATCGTCGAGTCGTTGAGCTCCACCGTTCCGGGAAAACGTCCGAAAACCGAGTCGTATTTCAGCAAATGGGCGAGAGTCTGAGCACTCGTAATATCGTTGACAGCAACAAATTCCAGTTCTTTTTGGCTAATACCGGCACGGAGCACATTCCGGCCGATGCGCCCAAATCCGTTTATTCCTACTCGAACAGCCATTGGTACCTCCGTGAAAAGTAATTGCAGTGAGAAAGTACAGGAAACGATACGAAAAAGCTCAAAAAATGTAGCCAGATTTGAGGTAAGATGCAAGGAAGCTGTCAGTGGTCAGTATTGAGTTGTCAGTAGGAGAGGTCGCGGTTGGTTGTTCGCGATTAGCTATAAGCTCTCCCAGATCTTCACAATCATCTATTCCTCTTTGTGTCCTCTTCAGTCTCTCTTTTCCCTCTGTGAAATGTTTCTGGTAAAGAGAATCCTACACTCCTAGATCCCGCTGGGCCAGCGCTGCAGACGCCGCAATTACGTTCGATGCGCCGGCATTCTTGAGCATGCGCGCGCAGGAGTTAACAGTCGAACCCGTCGTAATCACGTCATCCACAAGAATGCACGTCTTGTTTCCGAGAAACGGAACAGACTCCGGAAGAATCTCAAACGCTTCTGCAACATTGGATCGCCGCTCGTCCAGGCTGAGTTTGGTCTGCGTCTGCGTGTGTTTCCTGCGACGAAGGAGATTCGTCGCAACGGGAATTCCTGTCACAGAAGAAATCCCCTTCGCAATGCACTCGGCCTGATTGTAACCGCGCTCTCTCAGCTTGATTTTGTGGAGGGGGATGGGAATCAAAACGTCGCCGCCGGTATTCCAGTCTTTCATCACGCCTCCAAGGCGTCTGCCCAACTCAACGCCGACAGACTCGAACGATTGGTATTTCAACGCATGAGCGATGTGCTGAAACGCTCCTCCTTTTTCAAACACGAAGCACGAGACAAGATCGGCAAAGGCCCCCTCTTCAAGGAGTCTCGCTCGTGTCTCTTTATAAAGATGCAGGTCTTTCGTCACAGGTTGGATGGATTCCCAGCAAGTGCTGCAGACTTTCTCGCGGCCGTCGGGCAAAAGAGCATTGCACGACAGACAGAGGGGTGGGAAGATGAAGTCGAGGAGGGGGGATAGGAAGGAATGAGAGAGAGCTTTCATATAGAGCTATCTTCAATTCATGGTGTGCATCGGAGCGAAGGGGAGACGGAGCGACGGAGGATTGAGAAATATGCAAGGTCGAATATCCAATGTTGAATGATAAAGGGGAAGAGCTTGGGGGGTGG
>JBARRO010000035.1:0-6133 GCA_049644265.1 Bacteroidota bacterium | reverse complement strand
GTACACGTCGGGTGTCCAGAAATGGAACGGCACTGCGGAGATCTTGTATCCGAATCCCACGATGATGAAAATAGTCGCGATCAGCAGCGCAATCGCGTTGGGGCTTGAAGCCGCAAGAGACTTGTTGATTCCATAGATGTCTGTGGTGCCCGTGAGTCCAAAGAGAATGGAGACGCCGTACAGCATCACTCCCGACGAAACTGCGCCGTACAGGATGTACTTCAGAGAAGCCTCGCTTGAATCGGGCGCCTCCTTCGTGTATCCGGCAAGGATGTACGAGGAGAGGCTCGTCAGTTCCAGTGCGAGAATCATCATAAGCAGATTTGCGGCGCCTGCCATGAGGAACATCCCGAGGGACATCGCGATGAGGAGTGAGTAATACTCCCCCATTCTTTTGACCGTTGATTGAACTTCGGCCGAATACAGAGAGAAGAGAAGAATGATCAGCGTCGTGAACGTTACGAGAAGCTTGAAGAACACCGCAAACGGATCGACGGCGACCATTCCGTGAAAGACGGACTCGGTCAGTCCAAGCTGCCGGATGGCGAAGTACCCGGCCAACAACATTCCAACGAACGCCACTCCTCCGGAGACCTGGGGTTTCTTCCGAAAGATCAGGTCGGAGAGGATAGCAACGCAGAACGCGGCGATCAGCGTCGTTTCCGGGAGAAAGAGCAGGAGGTATTGAAGAGTTTGTTCAACCATGGGAAAACGAATTCCGAGTAAGGTCTACGGGACCATTGCCACCACCGTGCCACCCTTCGCGACAAAATCAACGAGGTGATTCACTGACGTGGTCATAATGTCGAGCATGAACGAAGGATAAATTCCAAGGACCAATATGATGACTGCAAGCGGTACCAGCATGAAAATCTCCCTTCCATTGACATCCGCCATCGATGCCCACTTTTCGTTCGGCTTGCCGAGGAATACCCGCTGGAGCGTCCACAACATATACGCCGCGGTCAGCACGATACCGAGTGTGGAAGCAATGGTAATGACCCGGAGTTTTTCAACGTTGAAGGCGCCCAGGAACGAGAATGCTTCCGAAATAAACCCGCTTAATCCGGGCAGGCCGAGCGCTGCGAAAAAGGCGACCGTCATGATCCCCGTGTATTTCGGCATTGTGATTGCAAGTCCGCCGAACGCATCGAGGTCACGGGTGTGGGCACGGTCGTAGATAACGCCGACGATTAAGAAGAGCATTGCGGTGATGGTGCCGTGATTGAACATCTGGAAAACAGCTCCCATCATCCCCTGGGTATTCAGCGCCGCCATTCCCAGGAGAACGATTCCCATGTGGCTCACGCTGGAATAGGCGATGAGCTTCTTGAAATCTTTTTGGGCCATGGCGCACAAGGCGCCATACACAATATTGATGAATGCCAGGATCGCAAGGGGCACGGCAAAGCGGACTGCCATTTCGGGGAACATGGGATAACTGATCCTCAGGAGGCCGTACGTGCCCATCTTCAGCAGAACGCCCGCAAGAATAACGCTGATTGCGGTCGGCGCTTCAACGTGCGCATCGGGAAGCCACGTGTGGAACGGAAAAATCGGAACCTTGATCGCAAACCCAATGAACAGGGCAAGATATGCGAGCATCCGGAAGTTCGTGCCCGCGCCCGCGAGGAGGGATCCCGGCTCAAAGTTCGCAGGATTCATCATCGCCAGCATGTTGAACGTATGGATTTTTTCGCCCGTGGTGGGGTCGACAATTGCAACGCTGAAGTAGAGCGCGATCATCGCCAGAAGCATCAGGACGCTTCCCAGCAGCGTATAGAGGAAGAACTTGATCGCGGCATATTCACGACGGGGGCCGCCCCAGACACCGATGAGAAAATACATGGGGAGGAGCATGACTTCCCAGAACACATAGAACAGGAAAAAATCGAGGGCAACGAACACTCCCATCATGCCGGTATCAAGGAGCAGCAACATTGCCATATACCCTTTAAGCGCCTTTTCGATGTTCCACGAGGCGAACACAGCGATAAAGCTGATCAGCGCGGTGAGGATCACCATGGGGGCGCTGATGCCGTCGATTCCCATGAAATATTCGATTTGAATCCGCCCAAACCACGCAACGCTCTTGATATCAATCCAATGTGCTTTGTCGACAAACTGCATGCCTTCCTGTGAATTGATTCCCGCCAGTCCGTGGTCGAACCGCATGAAGATCAGGACGGCAAGAACAAGCTGCAAAAAGGTCGCCACAGCGGAGGTCCATTTGACCGCATTGTCATTCCCTTTGGGGATCATGAGGACGGCGATCATACCGAGAATCGGCAGGAAGGTAATCCATGTGAGGACGCCGATACCGAGGAAGTGCAATTCCATTATTATCTGCTCCTTAAGAGGCCTGGGAACATCGTCGTTACTTAAACCACAGGAAAAAGATCATAACACCGAGAAGGACGAAGACGAGATACGTCTGGATCTTTCCCGTTTGAACTCTCCGGAACAAGAGACCGAAGAATCCTGCAAGATATGCCACAAGATTGACGAGACCATCGATGATTTTATTGTCAAAACCGCCGACGCCAACGTAGAACAGGAAGAAGGTCAGTCCCGAGACGCCAAGCCCCAGGAGGCCGTACTCCGCCATTTTCCATAGGCCCGCCCCTGCCGGCAGCAGATCGGGGCCCGCAACCCATCCCGTGAACAGGGAGACAACACCGGCAACAACCAGGTACACGACCGCTCCAAAATTTCCTTCCTCCCATGTCTTCCTTGTTCCGATCGTGATGCCCAGCGTCCAACGTCCAACACCGTTGACAATCCCGTCGATAATATGCTCGTCAAACCATCGGTAGGCTCGCGTCACTGCCAGCGTTCCGTTGATCACGGTCGCATCATACAGTTCATCAAAATACCATTTGTTCAGAAGGAATCTGTATAACGGTTTTGTCTTTTCCGCAACAACGTCGGCGCTAATCTTCTTCCAATAGTATGTCATGAAGGCGGCGAGAATTCCGATCCCAGCTACGGTCAACGAGAGAACCATCGCGAGAATGTGCGAATGATGCAGTGCCTCCTCAAACTGCAGCGTCCCAGCTGCTGCAACAATTGCAGGAACGACCGATTCCGGACGCTCAACAGCGTGGTAGAACCATCCTGACGCAGCACCAAAGGGATTCAGGCTGTAGAATGCAAAGAAGGAGAGGACCGCAAAAACAATGAGCGGGATGGTCATGACCGCGGGCGACTCGTGAATCAAATCAAACCGATGTTGATCCTTGTGCTCACCGAGGAATGTGAGGATGACGAGCCGGAACATATAGAACCCAGTTAAACCCGCGACCAGGAATCCGACGATGGGGATGAAGTAATGGCCGGTCAGACTTCCGAACGCGAGTGTTCCGGCAAGGATTTCATCTTTGCTCAGGAATCCGGATGTGAACGGAACGCCGGAAATCGCAAGCGTGAACATCAGGAACGTGAAGAACGTGACGGGCATCTTCGTCCTCAGGCCGCCCATGTTTCGAATATCCTGGGCGTCCGTGTGGTGGTCGTTCGCGTGGTGCAACGCGTGGTGCATGGCATGAATCACCGAACCCGAACCGAGGAATAAGCCGGCTTTGAACATTGCATGGGTGGTGAGATGGAAGAAGCCGGCAGTGTACGCACCGACTCCGAGTCCCAGCACCATGTATCCGAGCTGACTGACCGTGGAGTAGGCCAACACTTTCTTAATGTCGTTCTGCGCAATGGCAATCGTCGCCGCAATGAAGGCCGTGATCGCTCCGATGTAGGCAATCACCAAGAGCGCATCGGCGGTCATCATCGCAAACGTTCGCGTCACCAGATACACGCCCGCGGCGACCATGGTGGCAGCATGGATCAGCGCGCTGACGGGCGTGGGACCTTCCATGGCATCCGGGAGCCAGACATGAAGCGGGAACTGAGCAGATTTCCCGATGGCGCCGCAGAAGATCAGGATTCCCGCCGCCGTGAGCCAGGCGTTACTCCCCATCGGAACGTTTCCGGATTTTATCGACGAAAAGATCGTTTCGAACGTGAAGGTGTGAAAGGTGGAGAACAGAATCAGAATGCCGATGAACATTCCGACGTCGCCGACGCGATTGACGATAAAGGCCTTTTTCGCGGCGTCAGAAGCGGATTTCTTTTCAAACCAGTGGCCGATGAGAAGATACGAGCTCAGTCCGACCAGCTCCCATGAGACATACATCATAAAGAAATTGTTCGTGACGACGATGCCGAGCATGGAGAACGTGAAGATTCCCAGGTAAGCAAAGTATCGGCCGTACCGAACATCGCCCTCCATGTAACCAATCGAGAACAGGTGCACGAGCGAGCTGACAATCATCACCACGACGAGCATGATCGCAGCAACGTTGTCGATCATGAACCCGAGGTTAATCTTCAACGGACCGAAGCCGGGGGTGTTTCCAAAATCAACCCACGTGAATACGGTCTGGATCGTTTCATCGTGGTAGAGGGAGAGCTTGGTCCAGAGAATTGCGAGCGAGAGGGCGAGGCCGGCAAAAACAAAAGATGTCTCCAGCCAATCACCCTGCCGCGGCAGCCTCTTGCTGAAGAAAATAAGCACGGCAAATCCCAACAGCGGGAGCAGGTACACTATGACGGCCAGCGTTATGAGGGTGTCGTGAGACATGGAAGAATCAGGAGTCAGAGTTCAGAGTTCAGAGTTCAAAGTTATGCATCTCACCAATTAACCAATTAACAGCTCCCCCACCTTAATCTTTCAACTGGTTCAATTCGTCCACGTTGACGGTGTTGAAATTCTGGTAGATGTTCAACACGATCGCGAGGGCGATAGCCGCTTCCGCTGCAGCGAGGATGATGACAAAAATCGCCACGACATGGCCGTCAAATGTCCCCGTTGAATAGCGGGAAAACGCTACGAAGTTGATGTTCGCGGCGTTGAGAATAAGCTCGATTCCCATGAGGACCATAATCGCATTGCGCCGTGTGAGAATTGCGAAAAGACCCAGGGAAAAGAGCAATCCGCTGATGATGAGAAAATGTTGAAGCCCAGGATGCTGAAGCCATTCAATGAATTGTTGCATGATGTGCCTTAAGCCTTTTTTTCCCGCCGGGCGATCATTGCTGCCCCGATGAGCGCGACGAGCAGAATGACCGATGCAACTTCAAACGGAAGCAGATAGGTCGTAAGGAGCATTTCACCGAGCTTTGGGGCGGTCGACCCGGTATCGGTGAGCTCCGCCGCCTTGTTCCATCCTGTCGACCAGAACACGCCGACGAGCGTGCCCGCCAACGCTGCCACAATGATGACTGCCGGAAGCGTTTGGATCGTCCCGGTTTTCAGATCCACGCTGATCTGTCGCTGGGTCAACATGACGCCAAAAATGACGAGGACGAGGATGCCGCCCACGTAAATCATTAGCTGCGTCACCGCGATGAAATCGGCGAGGAGTAGTACGTAGATTCCCGCGACTCCGAAAAACGCAAACAGCAATGCGAACGCCGACCGGACGATGTTTCTGGAAAACACAACCACTGCGCCGGCGACCAGCGTGATGATTGCAAACGCATAGAAGATTATGATAAAGAGGTCCATATCTTATGGGGTTTGTCCACCTGCCGGTTTCGGAGGCTCGGGTTTTGCAGGCACCGGGGCGGACACAGGTTTAGGCGCTGCCGCCGCTGCGGCTTTCTTCGCCGCCGCTTCCGCTTCCGATTTCTTCAGCTTCTCCTTCGCCTCTTCGATTTCGGCCGGCGTCATGCGGCTGTAGTTGTAGATTAGATTGTGACGGTCAAACTCTGCAAACTCGTACACATCGGTCATGACAATGCATTCCGTCGGGCACGGATAGACGCAGAGTCCGCAATAGCAGCACTTTGCAATGTCGATGTCGAACTTCGGAATATGAAGGCGCTTCTTGTTTCCTGTTGAGGTAACGCCGAGATCCTGGTCGGGGGTTGCCTTAATCGTTTCGATGATAATGCAGTCGACCGGACACGCCATGGAACACTGGTCGCAACCGATGCAATCGTCGATGTTGACATACAACCGGTTCCGGGCACGCTCGGGGAGCTTGAGCTTTACGTCAGGGTACTGCACGGTGACCGCCGGAACGAACAAATGCTTCCAGGTAATCTTCATCCCCACCGCCACAGTATACAG
>JBARRO010000034.1:0-7284 GCA_049644265.1 Bacteroidota bacterium | reverse complement strand
TCTGTATGGTGTCCGACTGAGCGTTCAACTGAGCCCCAAACAAGGCGCTGACAACAAATAATGCCACATAACGTCCCACGTTGCCTGCCCGATACTTCTTCATGATATGCTCCTTCTTCCCTCGCGTATCTTAACCGACGAGGATTTCGTTTTCTGTGATAGTGAACTCGATACCGGCCGCCTTCGCCGCTTCCTGCAACGCCGCCTTCAGCATGACAACCGGATCTTTGCTGATATCCAATCTCCTCATTAGTCCTTCACCCTTTTTCGTCCCCACCGTGAGCGTGAGTTTCAGGCCTTTCCTCTTACAGGCGACCCTCGTCCCGTCTTCGAGGGTCTTGTTCATCGGCTTGATAAACGCGTCGATGTAATGCACGCCGATCCCCGATTTGTCGGCGGTTGTAGGGGGGAGTTTTTCTTTTGCGGATTTGTCTATGTCGCAGAGTTTGTGCATGGTGGATTGGAGGTGGTGAAAGGTGAATAGCGATAAGTGAATGGTAAACAGCAAACAGTAACCAGTATCCAGTAGCCAGTAAAGAGTTGACAGTAAACCGGTAACTGGAAACTGGTAATTGGAAACTCGTAACCCGCAACTACTTTGAACTTTGAACCTTGGACTCCACACTCGAAACTTCAAACCCGAAACTCGAAACTAACCTCTAACCGCCGTTCTTCCGTTTTTCCAACGCATAACGCAACACCTCAAACACGATCCCCCATTTATGGTCACGACTCTCCTGCGTGCAGTAACAACCTGCGGGACTGTAGTTCCGTTGCCATGCGAAAACATCATCAAGTGGTTTGCCGACCAATGGCTTTTCGACAGTGATACTTTTCATGAGTGACTGAGCATTCTTTATGTATTCGCACATATGCGTATGTCCGTCGTTGCCGGCAACGGGTTCGCAACCCGCCTCAAGAATCGGATATCCCCGGTCCTGGGAGCCGACCTTCACGTGGTACTCAAACGCCAGCGGACGTCCGAGGTTCGAACATGTCGTACCGTCGTACCGAAACCGTGCCAGGATCGACCGGTCGGCAAGAGATTCTATCGAAAGCCTCTCCTCCGTCCATTTCTGCAGCGCTCGCGGGTTTACTGTGAACTTCCGCCTGGATACATCGTTTACCGATCCTCCGTTTCCGCCGGACTGCAGACGACGGACATTTTCCAGCTGTGGAAGCGGATACTTCTGGGGCGCCCTGCGGTACCGGCAGGAAGGCAATGAGCAGTTTTCGCACGGCACCAGCTCCGTTAATCGCGGGACCAAATCCAACCTGTTCGTAATCCCGAACACGGCCAGGAGCGATTTCTTTGGCTGCAGCATTCCGGTTTCCATGGCGGAGAGATGCTCATGGAACTTCGCGCCTTGATGCTTCAGGATCAGTTCGAGCAGCTTCGTTTGATCTCTGATGTCCCAACCTGGATATCCGGGACTATAATGGGGGAGGATGGCAGCACTGTGTTGATCTGCCCACTCACACAGTCGGAAGGATGCAACGGCGACCAGATGTTCAACGACTGCCGAACCATACACTTCCAGGAAAAAATATTCGTCGGGTTTTCCATCGGCCCAGAGCTTGCGCGCTTCCTCTTCGCATTCCCGTCCGGCGCTGATGGCAACGAGCATGACGCTCTCCGACTGCGCCTGACCGAGACGATCGCTCAACCTTCCGGGTGAGAAAGAAGCGCTGTTGATCCGGAGGTCTCCGCCGGTAAGCTGAATATCATCCTCCTGGCGTGCGTAGATCCATGGCTTTCCGTTCTCCCGGTACCATTCCTCCGCCCAGGTGGCAAGCTCCAAAATTCGACCATCAAGCTCACGGTCCTGCGGCAATCCGAGGAGACGCTTGAATTCGGATTGCTGGATGGTGATTGGAGGTTGTGTGTCAATCAGTTCGAACATAAAGTCTGATAGGAAGAATAACCGCAAAGGTCGCAAAGGAGTCGCAAAGAGCGCAGAGAAAAAAAATACTTCACAAAATAAAGGTTTGTTTCTCCTTTGCGTCCTTGGCGCCTTCTTTGCGCTCTTTGCGGTTAGCTTTTAGGCACGCGCAACGATTCCACGGGATTGAACTGGCATCCTTCCACAAAGAAATTGAAGAACTCCGAATGTGTCTCGAGTCGGCAATGCTCGACCCGATTCACCAGAGCTTCCAGCTCCGACCGCTTCGTCCGCGAGAGCAGAGTAACGGACGCGCCCTCAATGGCCGCATTACCCACTTGCACAATCTTCGAATCGTGGATGTTCGGGATAAGCCCGATCCTCTTGGCCGACTGCACGTTCAGATGCCTTCCAAACGCTCCGGCAAGATAGAACACATCCAGGTCTTCAAATCCGATTCCGTATTGATCAAAGATGACATGCAGGCCGGCGACGTTGGCGCCCTTGGCCTGGGCGAGCTCGTTGATGTCGCTTTCTGTCAGAGAAAGAGGTGGGTCAACGGTAGAGTCGATCACCAGATGCTTGTCGCCTTCCTCAAAACGCCCCAGAGAGTTGATTCGCCTGGTTCTCAGGAGTTCGCTGAGTGCATCGACCAATCCGGATCCGCAAATCCCCTCAGCAGGAACATCCCCAATCACACTCGTTCTGATCGATCCGTCGTCCAGGATTCTCAAGGTCTCAATTGCTCCGGGAAGTGCCGGCATTCCGCAGGAAATCTTCCCGCCCTCGAACGCCGGTCCAGCGGGACAGGATGCGGCAAAAATCTTGTGCCTGTTGCCCAGGATGAGCTCGGTGTTCGTGCCAATATCCATGACGGCAACCAAACGATCTTCATGTGCCAGATCGACCGCAGACATACAGGCGGCAGCGTCGGCTCCGACGTGACCGCTGATGATGGGGGCGCCGTAGATTCGGGCAGCGGGATTCAGGGGAAGCGACAGTCGTCGTGGCGTTGCACGAAGGCTGGTGCTCGTGCTTGTTCCATCCTTCATTTGCAGCTCGGTGATCGACCGGTACGGACTTTGGCCGATCGAATACACGCTCAGGCGAAAGAACAGATCGCGCATGGCCGAGTTTCCGACGACGACCATTTCATAAATGGACTCGGGATCGACTGGAAAATCTTCGATGGCATGACTGACATATCCCGCCAGCGTACGTTGCAGCAGCTTTCCGCGATGCTCGGTGTCGAAGTGGATGCGGGACATGACGTCGGAGCCGCCGAACCGCTGAGGGTTTTCGAACGAAGAATCGGCGATGACTTCGCCCGTCTTGAGATTAAGAAGTCGAAGGACGACGGTGGTGGTTCCGAGGTCCATGGCAATGCCGTGGATCGGTCCCCGCCTGCTGTCGATTTTCTTTCCGTCGAGGAAAACCGAGTCTCCGATCCTTGTCACGCAGGGGTCAAGGAACGAGTTCTCCAAGCGGGCGGGAAGGTTCAGAGCGTAACGCTCAATCCTCATTTCGCCCCGGCGCATCGTGTGGCACCGAACGGTCCCGGACTCCTTGACGATTCTCGCCCGGCAGGAAAGACGCAGATTCCCCTTGAGATGGCTCTCCTGGTGAGCCATGGGGGAAAGACAGTCCATTCCCTCCGTCACTTCGACCATGCATTCCCGGCATTTTCCTTCTTTATGGCAAGAGGTTGGAACGTAGACTCCGAGAGACTCTGCGTAATCGAACAAAGAGGATCCCGGGGAGACCTTTGCAAATTGGCTGTTAATCTGGAGTTCTACGCCCATAAGGCCGCGTTGTTCTTTGCTTTCTTCGTGTTCTTCGTGTCCTTAGTGGTCTGAGGTTGAATATACGCAGTTTTTTTTGAACATTGAAACGGTTCAACAACATTCTACGAAAGTTCAATGAGTAAGGCAATCTTTTTCATCACAGCATAACGGGGAGCTGTTCCCTTTTATCGCGGTTCCATCTTTCAACATCGCTCGTTGAACTGAAGGAGAAAAAGATCATGAAGCGGAGGGAATTCTTCAAGCAGGCAGCGTTCACTGCCAGTGCCTTGGCAATGACGCCGTGGCCCAGTGTTTCCTCTGTCAGCGGCAAGAAATATGCAAACGATGTTGTCACGTTGGGAAAGACAGGCATCAAGGTGTCACGATTGGCGATGGGTACCGGAACCAACGGATTTGGCCGTCGTTCCGATCAGACCGATAGACTTGGCGTGAAAGGCCTCTCCGGCCTTCTCCTTGCGGCGTACGACGAAGGCGTAAATTTTTGGGACTCAGCCGACCAGTACGGTACCCATCCACATTTAAAAGAAGCCCTCAAAACCGCCTCCCGCAACAACGTCGTCATCCTCACAAAAACTCACGCAACATCCGCGCGTGCAATGAAAGCAGACCTCGACCGATTCCGAAAAGAACTCGGTACGGATTACATCGACATTGTGCTTCTTCATATGATGACAGATTCTGACTGGCCCGAGCAGATGGAAGGAGTCATGGAGGTTCTCGCCAAGGCACGGGAGGAGGGTGTTGTGAGGGCTCATGGAGTCTCATGTCACACGCTTCGAGCCTTGAAGGCCGCCGCCGATTGCGATTGGGTGCAGGTCGACCTGGCCCGAATCAATCCCGCCGGCATTTCGATGGATGCTGACGTTTCCACAGTGGCAGGCGTCCTGAATACCATGCACAGCAAAGGGAAAGGCGTCATCGGAATGAAGATCCTCGGAGTCGGCCGGCTTCGCAATAGAATTGACGAGTGCCTGCGCTATACGCTGGATCTCGGTTCTATCGACGCCTTCACGATTGGACAGGAGAATGTGGATGAGATGAAGGATTTGGTGAAGAGGATAGGAGGGTTATGAGAGGCATTGAATAGTAAATAGTGAATGCCTGCCCGCCATGCTCCACCTTTTGGCTGGGTGAATCGTAAATCGTGGGGAGCGATAGGCGATAAGTGAAATGCGATAAGTGATATGTGAAATGTGAAACGTGGATCATTCACCAATTAACCGCTCACCAATTAACCAGATCCATTTTCAACTTACAACATTCAGCCTACAACTTTCAATCTTCAACTTCTTCCAATCTAAAGAATCGACAATCGTCTTATGAAAATCATCCTACAATCCCTTCTTCTTGTTTTCTTGTCGTCAGCCGTTCTCTTCCCACAAACCAAAGAGTCAGCGCCTCCCAATGTCGTCATCAGAGGGTCGCAACTTCTTACTCTTTCCTCAACCATCGTCGGACGTGAATATGAACTCTACGTGCGGCTGCCGCGGTGGTACGAAGACACAACCCGGAGATTTCCCGTGGTTTATGTGCTCGACGGCCAGTGGGATTTCTCCCTTGTCGATGCGCTCTACGGCCAGCAGTATTTCGACGGGTTCCTCCCGGGACTGATCACTGTTGGCATCACGTGGGGAGGACCGAATGCAAACTACGACTCTCTGCGGGCAGCGGACCTAACTCCGACAAATGCCAAAGGCGTTCCGCAATCGGGGAATGCACCAAAGTTTCTCGCGTTTATCAAGAACGAACTGGTTCCGTTCATCGAGTCGAAGTATCGAGTGAAAAAAGAAGGTCGCACGCTGATGGGCAGTTCATACGGAGGACTCTTCACGCTCTATGCGATCTTCAGCGAGCCGGGCCTTTTCACCCGGTTCATTGCAGCGAGTCCAGCTGTTTCCTTTGACAACGGCATCATCTATTCTTTTGAAAAGAAATATTTTGACAGCGATCCTTCTGAGCCTGTCCGGCTTTACATGGTTGAAGGAGGTCTTGAGCGAGGGGTACGAGAATTCAAGAGTTTCGTGGATCAGCTCCAGTCACGCGGGGACAAAGTGTTGAAGATGCAGACGAAGATTCTGGAAAACATCGGTCATTCGGGAAGCAAAGCAGAGGGATTCACACGCGGACTCCAGTGGGCTTTTGAACGAAAGTCCGTTACATTTGACCCCTCGGTCCTGGAGAAGTATGAGGGAATGTACGAAATCCGGCCGGGTCTGCGAGCCCGGGTCTCGGTCGAGGGCGGTCGAATTGTGGGACAAGTAGCCGACGATCCCAAGACGGTCTTCTTCGCTGAAAACGAGAACAGCTTTTATCTGAAGGGCTCATTTATGAATGCCCACTTCAAATCGGATGACCATGGGAAGGTCGTCGGAGTTGAAGTGGAACAGTATTGGGGTACATTCTTCGCAAAAAAAGTGGAGTGAGATAGTGAGTTTGGCTCGACAAAGGCTGGTCCTCCTCGGTGGCTTGTTTGCGGTGCTCATGACGGAGAGTGCCGAGTCTCAGGACGCGCGCCTCCGGCTTAACGACCTCGGTTACTTTGAGACTCGCGGTCTGAACGTTCTCGTCTTCAACAACTGGTACGACGGCAACTTCAGCGATGCGAAAATGAGCGGGATCGAGATTATTCATCACGGTGTGAGAACGGCGACGAACGGCGATGTGCGGTTGAGTCCCACGCCGGAGCAATGGGATGCGATTCCGCAGCTCGTGGGAAGAAAAGAGGATCGGGGAAAGGTTGAGGAAAAGGTTAAGGTAGAGGATAAGGTTGAGGTTGAGTTGAAGTATCCTGATTTCGGGTTCAACTACAGAATTGTCGTTGAAACGGAACAGGCTGGAGTACTGATGAGTGTGGTCCTTGATAAGCCGCTTCCCAGGGAACTTGAAGGCCGGGCGGGGCTGAATATGGAGTTCCTTCCCTCCGCGTATTTCGAGAAATCCTACTCCATGGACGGAACGAGCGGAATTTTTCCCCTGTATCCCGTTGGTCCCACCGAGGTGAGTTCCTGGGGAACGGTGGAGGCGAGTCCGTTTGCCCACGGCAAGACCCTCGTCCTGGCACCGGAAGATCCCGAGCGCCGTGTGAGCATTGTGTCACGCACGGGCGATCTTCTCCTTCTCGACGGTCGAAACAAGGCGCAAAATGGTTGGTTTGTGGTGAGGACCCTGATCCCTTCCGGCAAATCGGGAACGGTAGTTCAGTGGTTTCTCACGGCCAGCACGATTCCCAACTGGATCCGTCAACCCGTGATAGCCCACTCGCAGGTCGGATATCATCCGCGCCAAAAAAAGGTCGCGGTGTTGGAATTCGACAAGAACGAACACCAATTCGCACTCCCACGGTTGTTGAAGGTAAACGATTCTGGCCAGCTTGTAGAAGCATTCAAAGATACGCTGAGGCATTGGGGGAACTACCTGAGATATCATTACGCGCAATTCGATTTTTCCTCTGTGGCGCAAAACGGTCTGTATCTTATTGAATACGGCAATCTCCGAACAAAGCCATTCCGAATTTCTCCTGATGTGCACAGCCAATCGTGGCAACCCGCTCTCGACGTGTACTTCCCCGTGCAAATGGACCATATGCTTGTCAACGA
>JBARRO010000033.1:0-13793 GCA_049644265.1 Bacteroidota bacterium | reverse complement strand
GGTCTGTTGTTTTTCATTGTTGCTCTTGTGTACGGGGTCATGTTCTCGGTCGGCGCGGTGCTGCTGGAGGAAATCTCCTTCCGCCGTTATCCAAATCCCAAACACCTTGCGCTGCTGCTGTCGTTCGGCGTCCTTGAGAATTTTGGATATCGTCAGCTTACCGCATGGTGGAGAATGAAAGCCTTCTATGATTATCTGAAGGGGGAGAGGGGATGGGGAACGATGACGAGGAAGGGATTCGGTGGAACGACGTGATGAGGGAAACACAAGCGGGAGGGCAAGCCTCGTTCGTCCCGTTTCCTGAAAACGGAACATTGTCCACGAGATGGAACGTCAGCGTGGTCAGCGGAAGGGGAGGGATTCGAACCCTCGATACCCTTGCGGGTATTCCGGTTTTCGAGACCGGTCGATTCAACCACTCTCGCACCCTTCCATTGATGGGTCAAGGAAATTATCGAGCCACCTTCTTCCTTGTCCGCTTTTTAGAAAAAGCTCTCTCTTGCGTGCAGAGCTACGGTCTGGTTGTTCCTCCTTAGTAAATCAGGATCCACGGGACGCCGCCTTTCGTAAATTTCGAGCGACCTAGGTTGTGATTTCGGATTCTTATTTCTGGATTGTCGGCCGAGCCTATATAGCGCTTTTGGAGCTTGTCGAGAACGTAAACATAGCACTTTGAGTCCGGCATTGTCCCCCATCTTGAAACTGAGACCGGTCGATTCTGCGCTGAAGCGCACTTGTGCGCCGTCTTTTTGGCGCATGAGCTTTAGCTCAAACCACTCTCGCACCCTTCCGGGATTTGGTCGAAGAAACTTTCTCAATATAAACAAAACTCAGAAGAATTGAAATACAGGTTGCAGTGGCGGTTCGTTGACATTCCCTGCACAAATTGATATATTATTTCAATGCATCACGGTGAGCCGGAAACAATGCATCTGCAAGGCACGAAGCGAAGCAAGCAGCGCGAGCGGATTTATCACGTTCTACGAAAGACGCGGGCACATCCTACAGCGGAATGGGTCCACGAGAAGGTCCGGGAAGAAATGCCCAGGATTTCTCTGGGAACAGTTTATCGGAACCTTCATGTTCTGACCCAGCAGGGGAAGATTCGTGAGTTGGATTTTGGGGAAGGCACACGCCGTTACGACGCATTCATGGGCGAGCACTACCATTTTGTTTGTGAGCAATGCGGCAATGTCAAGGACCTCGAAATCCCTCAACAGAAGGATCTCAACGAAAGAGTCCGCACATTCGTCCCCGGGGAAATTCGGGGACACAAGCTTGATTTCTTCGGAACGTGCTCGGATTGCCTGAGCAAGGCGTAATGGCGGTTTTGCAGTCTGTGGGCCAATCCTGAACCTTCATTTGATCAACGATACCTTTGGAGAAGATGCATGGCGTTGAATGTTGGAAGCAAAGCGCCTGATTTCAACCTGCTGGACACTGAGAAGAAGCCGCGTTCGTTGAAGGAATTTCATGGCAAGAAACTGGTGCTGGCATTCTATCCTGGTGCGTTCACCGGGGTTTGCACCAAGGAAATGTGCACGCTTCGTGATACCCTCTCGAAATTCAACGAGATGCATGCACAGGTCGTCGGCGTGAGTGTCGACTCTCCCTTTGCAAACAAGGCATTCGCCTTGCAAAACAACCTGCAGTTTCCGTTGCTGAGCGATTACACCCGGTCGGTTTCCAGACACTATTGCGGTGTGTACGAGGATTTTTCCGGCATTACCGGCTATGCTGCGGCGAAACGCTCGGTATTCATTTTGGACAAGGATGGCGTGGTACGGTACACGTGGATTTCTGAAATCCCGGGTGTGGAGCCAAACTACAATGACGTTGCAGCAGCTCTTGCTGCCGTCAAATAACGAAGGACAGGTTCGCCTAGAGTCGGCGAACAATCACTGTAAGCGACTCCGACTTTCCTACCAATCAAGGACCACCCTTTCCCCGCTTCTTGATACAGGCCCGGCTGTGCAACTCTTTATTCCCGACGCGTGTTTACACGTGTCGTTGTTCGTACTATTACTTCTCTGAAAAGTAAGGAGGATGAAAATGCTGGAAACCGGTGATCGTGCCCCTGAGTTTTCCCTCCCGACGGGGGACGGATCGATGCTGCATCTCAAGGATTTCCGTGGGAAAAAAGTCGTTCTCTATTTCTACCCGAAGGACGATACCCCGGGTTGCACAAAAGAGGCGTGCTCGTTTGAAGAGAATCTCTCCGTGCTGAAACGGAAAGGTGCTGTTGTTCTGGGTGTCAGTGCCGACAGCACTGCTTCGCACGAAAAATTCGCCAATAAATACCATCTCTCATTTCCGTTGTTAAGCGATGAGAAGAAGGAGATTGTGAAGGCCTATGGCGTGTGGAAGGAACGGTCGTTGTACGGCAGGAAGTTTATGGGGATTGAACGGACGACCTTCATTATTGACGAAAAGGGGAAAATTCAGAACGTGTTTGAAAAGGTTAAAGTGGACGGGCACACGCAGGAAGTCCTGAAAGCTCTGGAAGGGAACTGACCATGATGTATGTCAAGCGCCGGGAAACATTCAGTGCGTCGCACCGACTTTATAATCCCTCGTTGTCCGAGACGGAAAATGTCGAAATCTTTGACAAATGTGCAAACGCGAACGGCCATGGACACAACTACGTTCTCGAAGTAACAGTTCGCGGCGAGACGCAGAAGGAGTCCGGCTACGTCATCGACCTCAAACAACTCAAGCTGCTGATCCGCAAGGAGATTATCGAAAAAGTGGACCATAAACATCTGAATCATGACGTCGATTTCCTGAACGACATTATCCCGACGGCAGAGAACCTTGCGAAGGCATTTTGGGAGGTGCTCGCTCCGCGAATCCGCGACGGAGCCCTGTATTCAGTGGTCGTCAAAGAGACGGAAAATAATTCGGTGGAATATCGTGGAGAACGCGCATGACGGATCAATCGAAGAAACATGTGGAAAAGTTGATTAAAGACTTATTGCGCCAGGTGGGAGAAGATCCTGCACGTGAAGGACTGTTGAAGACACCTTCACGCGTTGCGTCGATGTATGAATTCTTGACGAAAGGATATCGCCAGGATATCAAGAAAATCCTGAATGGTGCAGTGTTCAACGAAAGATACAGTGAGATGGTGATTGTGAAGGACATAGATTTTTTCAGCTTGTGCGAACACCACCTGGTTCCGTTCTATGGGAAATGCCATGTCGCCTACATTCCGAACGGCAAGATTATCGGACTGAGCAAGATTCCGAGGTTGGTCGAGGTCTTTGCCCGGCGTTTGCAAGTCCAGGAACGCCTGACGCAGGAGATTGCGGATACGCTCTATAACTGCCTGAATCCACAGGGTGTGGCTGTGGTGATGGAAGCCCGGCATCTGTGCATGATCATGCGGGGAGTTGAGAAACAGAATTCCGTGGCCACCACAAGTGCGATGTTGGGGACATTCCGGGACGACGTAAAAACGCGCAACGAGTTCCTGACCCTCCTGAGGTCGGGTGTGATTTCATGAGTGTGAAATCATTTTCGCGAATAGTATGGATTACCGGGGCCAGTTCCGGGATCGGTAGGGCCCTGGCGGAAGAATTTGCTTCTGCCGGCGATCGTGTGATCATCACGTCGCGGAACCGTGCTAAGGTTGCCGCTCTTCAACGTATGATCGCGGGACGTGGCGGTGCATGCGATGTGGAAGTTTGCGATGTTCGCGACAGCAAGTCCGTCCGGAATGCAAGCAGGAAAATCTTGAAACGATACAAGGGAATGGATGTTCTCATCAACAACGCCGGAGCAACATCGTTCACGGAATTTCTTGCCACGTCCGAAAAGGAATTTGACGATGTCATTGACACGAATCTTCGTGGCATGTTTCTGACAACCCGGAATGTGCTTCCGGCGATGGTCAAGGCACGGAAGGGATTGATTGTGAATATCCTTTCCTACGCTTCCAGGGTTACTTACACGAAGTCGGCGGCGTATTCGGCATCCAAAGCCGGGGGCGAGGCCATGATGAATGTCCTGAGAGCGGAACTCCGGGAGAAAGGCATCCAGGTTGTTAATGTGTTCCCGGGTGCTGTGGCGACACCGATGTGGCCTGCGAAGTTCCGAAAGCGCCATGCCGGGAGAATGATGATTCCGGAGGATATCGCACGACTTGTGTACAACGCGACAATTCAACCTCCGGCCGTCATGCTTGAGGAGCTGGTGATCCGTCCTCAGCGAGGAGACCTCCGCGTATGAAAGTGGATGGGGCAGTAGCGTTAGTCACGGGCGCCGGGAGGGGAATCGGCCGGGCGATTGCGATAACGCTGGCAAAGAATGGTGCTACCGTTGTTCTCGTGTCCAGAACGATCGCCGAACTTGAATCAGTCCGAGCTGAAATCGAATCGGCGGGGGGAAAGGCGATTGCTCTTCAAGGAGATATCACGCTGGATGCGAACGTGGCACGCGTGTTCAAGGAAGTCGCCGCAAAGTTCAAACGGCTGGACATTCTTGTGAACAACGCCGGGATCGGACGGTTTGCGCCTGTGAAGGATCTGAGGGTCGAAGATTTTGATGCGATGTGGAATCTCAACATGCGTGGATTGTTTCTTTGCACGCAACAGGCGATTCCCATGATGCAGCACCGGCATTCGGGATGCATTGTGAACATTTCCTCTCTTGCCGGCAAGAATGCGCTCGTCAACGGAGCTGGCTATGCAGCAACCAAATGGGCTTTGATGGGATTTACCAATTGCCTGCGGTTGGAGGTTCGCGAATCGAACATCAGGGTAATAACCATCTGCCCCGGTTCCGTGGACACGGCATTTTCGCCGGCGGCGAAGGATCCGGGCAGGTCGGAAAAGATTCTGCAACCCCAGGATGTGGCCGACACGCTTCTCGCCGCGATCTCAGTCCCCGACCGAGCGATGGTGAGTGAAATCGACATCCGGCCGACGAATCCGAAATAGAGCAGCGTCAGCAACCTTGAAAGACATGCACTCGTTTGATATATTGCGGGTAAGAATGCTCCATCCAACCCATCTTCACACTCTCCGCACCGTCCTCTTCGTCATTCTCCTTACAGGTCTTTCCGGCTGTTTTGTGTTTGAGCCGGTTGGAAATGCCATCAGTCAGGGGTACGAGAATACCGTCACATACTTCAACGCCTTTTACAACGTCCGCCGCCTGTTCCGCGACGCCGAAGATGAAGTGCTCACGGCACAACTTGCCAACAGGGGTAAAGACCTTCCGACCGGCCAGGCCACCCAGATACCGGCTGGTGCAAAACAGAAGCTCACACAGGTGATCGACAAGTGCTCAAATATTCTCGCATTTCACGCCTCCAGCAGCTTCGTGGACAATGCGTTACTGATGATTGGTAAGTCTTACTTCTATCAGGGGGAATATCTCAAAGCGGAACGGAAATTCACCGAACTGGTCACGCAGTTTCCCTCCAGCTCACTGCTGCTGGAGGCCCAGTTGTGGTTTGGCCGCTCAGAATTGCAGCGTGGTGATGCCGATGCCTGCCTGAAAACATGCGAAAATCTCATTGCTCAGGCGACGGCCCAGGGAGATGATGAGATTCTTCTGAACGCTTCCATGGTGATGGCCGATGCGTATCGGATCAAGAAGCAGGATGACAAAGCGTTGGAGCGCTATGCCATGGTGATCGGGGGTTCGGGAGACGACGAAACCAAGGCGCTCGCGGAAAAGACGGTTGGGGATATTTTCGTTGCGCAGGAACAGTATGGAAAATCGATTGAAGCCTATGGAAAGGTTCCGGACTTCACGAACGATGTGTACCTGCTGTACTCCAGCAAGCTTCAGGCTGCCATTGCATCCGGCAAAATGAAATCGTTTGAGGCGGGCTTGTCCATGCTTAATGAAATGCTGGATGATGTTCGATTCAAAGAGAACATTCCGAACATCCGGCTTGAAAAGGCAAATCTGCTCGCGGCTCAGGGCCGCCGTGACGATGCCCTCGACGAATACCGGTACCTCGACACGACCTACGCCCGGACCGAACCGGGCATGAAGGCCTCCTTCTCAATTGCCCGGATTTTCGAAACGGAGCTGAAGGATTACAGCACCGCGCTCACCTACTATACGAAAGTGACGACAGCGCAGAATTTCTTATCTGCCTCGATGGCGCGGCGAAAGTATCTGGCGATCGGAAGGTACTTTGAAGCAATGAAGAAGTTAAGCTGGGTCGACAGTGTCCGGAACGCGAAACCGGACACAAGCATTGCCGCGACCAATGACACTTCAAAACCGGCTCCACAGAAAGTCGTTGTGAGTCCCGATTCGCTCCGGAAAGTTCTTGCCGAACAGTCCTTTGAGTTGGGCGAGATATTCTACTCGGAATTGCCGAGCCGCGATTCTGCCTCCGCATGGTACCACCAGGCGCTTTCTCTTGACCCGCACGGCGAAAGGGCACCGCGAGTGCTTTACGTGCTTGCGGAATTGTCGCGCAGCGATTCAAGTCAGGCCCCCGCCGCGCAGGCGGATCACTATCGAAAACTTGTTGAGGAGTTTCCGGATTCACCGTATGCCAACGAGGCAAGGCGATTTCTCGGTTTGCAGGAACAAAAAGAGAAGGCCGATCCGGCAGGAGAAGAGTACCGGCGGGCGGAGGTCTTGATCGACTCCAGCCGATACGGCCAGGCAATCGGCGCACTTTCGTCCATTGTCCAATCGTATCCCAAGTCGACATTCGCTCCGAAAAGCGAATACGCCGTAGGTTGGATCTATGAACACAGGCTTGCCCAACCGGAAAGCGCCCGCGCGCACTATACTGCATTGCTCAAGAACTACGCGACGACGCAGTACGCCCAGGCTGTTCAAAAACGCCTTCTTGTTCCCGAGCCGCCGCCAGCCGCGACGGACTCAAGTGGGCATGCCGTTCAGCCCGTCATCCCACCACCAGGCTTGGGCTTCCAGAAAGCCGACTCGGCAAAAGTTCAACCCGCGAAAATGGATACGCTCAAAGCCGTGAGAAAAGAAGTCAGAGAATGAACAGGAATACCGTCCAGCAAGTCGTCACCATCGATTCCCGGGCAGAAGTTGCTGAAGGGATGTTTGTCCTGCGATTTGTGTCGGCGGAGATTGCGGGAAGTGTCAAACCCGGCCAGTTCGTCAACATACGCGCTGCAGAAGCTATCGGCGGACCCCTCCTGCGCCGTCCCTTTAGTGTCTCAAGGGTTGAAGGAGACAAAGTTGAATTGTTCTTCAACGTCATCGGAACAGGGACACGCCTGCTTTCCTCGAAGAGGGTGGGGGATCGCCTGGATGTTCTTGGACCGTTGGGAAAGCCGTATGGGTTGGAGGATATCGGCGAAACCGCAATTCTCGTCGGGGGAGGACTTGGCGTTGCACCGTTCCCTTTGCTCACGACAGCACTTGTTCAGTCGCGCAAACAGATCCTTACGCTCATCGGTTCACGCACAAAGAAACAGCTCTATAGCGATCATCTCCAAAACGTCCACATTGCTACAGATGATGGCAGTAAGGGATTCAAGGGCAACGTCGTAGAACTCCTTGAGAATCATCTTGCGGGCAACACGATGGTGGGGGCGAAAATATTTGGCTGTGGCCCAACGCGAATGCTGATGTCCCTCACGTCAGCGGCGAAAAAATGGAACATACCGTGTGAGCTCTCGCTCGAGGGAGATATGGCCTGTGGCATCGGAATCTGTCAGGGCTGCCCGGTCGAGGTGACAAAGGGGAAGAAGAAATATTCGCTCGTCTGCACCGACGGACCGACCTTTAATTGTCTGGATGTCGTTCTCCATGGTTAAGACCTCATTTACACTCCGGGGAATTGAATTCAAAAACCGCGTGTTCGTTGCGTCGGGCACGTTTGGGTATGGCGACGAAGTCAAAGAATTGGTGGATGTGAATCGCCTCGGGGGCATCGTTACCAAATCGCTCTCGATGAAACCACGCGATGGAAATCCCCCAAGAAGAATTGTGGAAACGGCGAGCGGGATGTTGAATTCGATCGGACTGGCGAATATCGGCGTAGAGAGTTTCCTGAAGGACAAACTGCCTTATCTAAAAACGCTCGAGACGGGTGTCGTTGTAAATATTGCCGCAAGTTCGGTCCAGGAATATTGCGATGTGCTGGGAAGACTCGAGGAGCACAAGGAGGATGTGGATGGATATGAAATCAACGTCTCCTGCCCGAACGTGAAGGAGGGGGGATTGAGTTTCGGGACCGACTGCAAAATGGTGAAAGAGATTACTCAAAAGCTCCGACCGATGACCGCCAGGCCTTTGATCATCAAGCTCACTCCCAACGTCACGCATATCTCCGAATTCGCGGTCGCCGCCGAAGAAGGTGGCGCGGATGCCGTGTCGGTCAGCAATACAGTCATCGGCATGGCTGTCGACATCCGGACTCAAAAACCGAAGCTCTCGACCGTAACCGGCGGCCTCTCGGGGCCGGCCATTAAACCGATCGCCCTGGCCAAAGTTTACGAGGTGGCTCAGGCCGTTGACATTCCGATTTTTGGAATCGGGGGAATATCGACTCCCGAGGATGCGATCGAATTTCTCCTCGTGGGTGCCAGCGCCGTTCAGGTCGGAACCATGAATTTTGTCGACGCAACAGCATCCTTGAAAATTGTCGACGGCATTCGATCCTACGCGGAGGAGCGAAAGCTCTCCGACGTGGGCCAGCTTGTCGGAGCGCTTGACGCGAAGCTGGAGTATTCCGTCCTTCAATCCTGGCTCTAGCACATAGCGGGCCGTATCCCTCTCGTTGACGAATCAATCAACCGCACACTTCTCTCCCCAACGTGGATTCCTACACTGAAACTATTCGATTTCTGTACGGTCTCCAGAAATTTGGCATGAAGTTCGGCCTGACGGGAATCCGGCGACTTCTGAGATCCGTCGGGAACCCCGAGAAGGCCTTTCCCTCCATTCACGTCGCCGGAACGAATGGTAAGGGCTCTACGGCCGCCATGATTGCTGCTGCATTGTCAGCGGCCGGCTACAAGACAGGGCTTTACACTTCTCCCCATCTTGTCGATTATTCGGAAAGAATTCAGATAAACGGAAAACCTATTCAACACCGGTCGATTGTTCGGATCGTGAACCATCTTTGGCCCGAGATTCATAAACACAACTCCACGTTCTTTGAGGTGAGCACCGCGCTTGCCTTCAAGTATTTTGCCGATTCCAAAATCGATCTTGCAGTCGTGGAAACGGGCTTGGGTGGCCGATTGGATGCCACGAACGTCCTCAAACCCCTTGTCACTGTCATCACAACGATTGGATTGGAGCACAGGGAGATCCTTGGTGATACGCTTGCCAAAATTGCGCGCGAAAAAGCGGGGATCATCAAACGGGGAGTGCCGTGCTTCACGGGAGTCGATTCCGCAGAAGTCCTCGCGATCATACAAAGGGTTGCAGCCAGGAACCGCGCAGCCCTTCATTCGTTTCGCGAGGCAAGATTTAAGCTCCGGAAATCAGATTTGAAGGGGAGCCTGGTCGATGTGAGGATTCCAGGATCGGAATTCCGGGGTTTGCGCATCTCTCTTGCAGGTTCGTTCCAGATACGAAACGCAATCTTGGCCCTTCGGACTCTGGACGAAGTACGACGAACGCAGAAATTCAATATTCCCGACAGAGCGATTCGAAGCGGGTTTGCGGCCATTCAAACTCACTCGGGATTACGCGGACGACTCTCCATCGTGAAGAATCGGCCCCTTGTGCTTGTAGACGTAGCGCACAACAGGGATGCGATGAGAACGTTGTGTCGCTCTCTGAAAGAACTGAAGTTACGACGGCTTCGTGTTGTGTTTGGAGTGATGAAAGATAAAGACTATCGCTCCATGGTGAGAAGCCTTGGAACGATTGCAACTGAAGTATTCGTTGTTGAGGCAACAACCGAGCGTTCAAGATTGTCGTCTGATATCGCTGCTGCGTTGGAAGCGGATGGAACCCGCGCGACACTATCCGGAGGTGTTCCGGATGGAGTCCGGATGGCGCTCGACGGTGCTTCGCAGGTACCGGTCCTGGTTACAGGATCACACTTTGTCGTGGGAGAAGCGTTGGCGTTTCTGGAGAAGAAAAAATACTTGACAATAAGTCAATAATAGGGTACTATTTGGATGAAGTTCAGTTACCCTTTTCGCTGTTCATCCAGCCGTTAACCTTCAATAACCTTTTCGCTCCACCAACCCGGGGTACTCAAACACGATTGTAGTCTGTTCCTAAGTCTTGCATTACAGATTTTCCCCATCCGATATTCACTCAATTCAAAGGTCAAGTTGCCATGCCCATGGACATTACGGAACTTAAGTCCAAGAAGATCGCCGAACTGAATTCGATAGCCAAGGAAATGAATATTTCCGGCTACAGCGAACTTCGAAAACAAGAGTTGATTTTCAAGATACTCGAAGCGCAGACCGAGAAGGACGGCCTCGGATTCAGCAAAGGAGTTCTTGAGGTGTTGCCCGACGGTTACGGGTTTCTGCGTTCGGTGGGCTACAATTATCTCCCGTCTCCCGATGATATTTACGTCTCTCCTTCGCAAATCAAGAAATTCGGCCTTCGGACCGGTGACAGCGTCAGCGGGCAGGTTCGCCCTCCGAAAGAAGGCGAGCGGTTCTTTGCTCTTTTGCGTGTTGAGGCCGTCAACGACGACCATCCGGATGTCATCAGAGAGCGCATCCTGTTTGACAATCTCACGCCGCTCTACGCCGCGGAACGTATCAAACTTGAGACAGTTCCGGGCGAGTATGCCATGCGCATACTGGACCTCCTCTCGCCCATCGGAAAAGGGCAGCGCGGTATGATCGTCTCTCCCCCCAAGGCGGGTAAAACGATTCTCCTCCAGAAAATGGCGAACAGCATTGCCAGAAATCATCCCGAAATCAAACTGATCGTCCTCCTGATCGACGAGCGCCCTGAAGAAGTGACCGATATGGAACGTTCGGTCAGTGCGGAAGTCGTCAGTTCCACGTTTGACGAACCGCCGGAACGGCACGTCCAAGTCTCCGATATGGTGCTCGAAAAGGCGAAACGGCTTGTGGAATCAAAGAAAGACGTGGTCATCCTGCTCGACAGTATCACCCGTCTGGCCCGTGCGCACAATACGGTCGTTCCGCATAGCGGCAAGATCTTGTCGGGCGGTGTCGATGCCAACGCCCTGCACAGGCCGAAGCGCTTCTTTGGAGCCGCCAGGAATATCGAAGAAGGTGGAAGCCTGACGATTATCGCGACGGCGCTGGTCGAGACCGGGAGTCGGATGGACGAAGTGATTTTCGAGGAATTCAAAGGCACCGGCAATATGGAAATTGTTCTCGATCGCGGCCTGAGCGACAAGCGCATCTTCCCTGCAATCAACGTCAACAGGTCTGGAACACGCAAGGAGGAAATGTTGATGGAAGAGGACGAGCTCAACCGGGTCTGGATACTCAGGAAGTTCCTGAGTGATCTCAATCCTGTGGAAGCAATGGAGCTGGTCCTGGAGAAGATGCGAGGTACGAAATCGAACAAGGAATTCCTGAAAGTGATGAACAGCTAACGCGGGGATCCGAACCAACCTTCCTTTCCTGCCAACAGGAACGCCAACCCAATCGTGAATTCACTCCAACAACGCGTATGAACCAGCCAGTCATTGTCAGTGCCTGCAGGACTCCCATCGGGTCATTCATGGGAAGCCTGAGCACAATCCCGGCAACAAAACTGGGCGCCCTGGTCGTGGAGGAAGCTCTCAGGAGAGCGGGGATCCAAAAGACCGACGTTCAGGAAGTGATCATGGGGAATGTCCTGACCGCAGGGGAGGGTCAGGCCCCGGCCCGTCAGGCGGCGATTTTCGCAGGACTGCCGGAATCTGTCGAATGCCTGACCGTGAACAAAGTGTGCGGATCGGGATTGAAGGCAGTGATGCTTGCTGCCGACGCCATTCGACTTGGCAATGCCGAGACCATCATTGCCGGCGGAATGGAAAGTATGTCGAATGTTCCGTTCTATCTTGACAAAGCCCGCACGGGTTATCGGCTGGGGAATGCGCAGCTCATCGACGGCATGATTAAAGATGGACTCTGGGATGTCTACAACGATTTTCATATGGGAAATGCCGCCGAGCTCTGTGCAAAGGAATGCGCGGTCCCGAGAGCAGCACAGGATGAGTTCGCCATGATGAGTTACCGACGTGCCCAGGCGGCGGTCAGCGGAGGCAAGTTTGTCGAGGAAATCGTCCCTGTTCCGATCAAGGGCAAACAGGGCGAAGAGCGCATCGCGCAGGATGAAGAACCTTTCAAGACAAATTTCGACAAGATCCCAAATTTGAAACCGGCTTTTCAAAAGGACGGGACGGTCACTGCGGCGAATGCATCGAAGATCAACGACGGCGCTGCTGCGCTGGTCGTCATGTCAGAAGCGAAGGCACGTGAGTTGGGGCTCAAACCGATCGCGAAAATTCTTGGATACGCTTCTGCCGCGAAAAGGCCCGAGTGGTTTACGACAGCTCCGGCAGACGTCATCCCCAAAGTCCTGAAAGCAACAGGCATGAAGCAGGACGATATGGACTTGTTTGAAATCAACGAAGCGTTTGCTGTAGTGACTCTCGCAGTCAACAAATCTTTGGGACTCGACGTGAATAAAGTCAACGTCAACGGCGGAGCCGTGGCACTCGGACATCCCATTGGCGCAAGCGGTGCGCGCATTCTCGTTACGCTCCTTCATGCTCTGAAGCAGCAGGGAAAGAGCCGCGGCATGGCCGCAATTTGCATCGGGGGGGGAGAAGCAGCCGGGATGGGGGTGGAGTTGGTGTGAGGGATGAACCATCATTTGACTCAATGAACCAATGAACAACTGATCTGCTAAGATTATGGCTTCCATCTCCAATATCACCGTGATCGGCGCCGGAACGATGGGGAACGGTATCGCTCATGTGTGCGCACAATATGGATTTCAGGTTGCGCTCCAGGACATAAAGCAGGAATTTGTCGACAGGGGACTCGGCGCAATCAAGTCGAGCCTTGCTCGGCAGGTGAAAAAAGGGACGCTGACGGATGAGCAGTCCGGACAAACGCTGGGAAGGATCCGAACGTCTCTGGACCTCAAAGACGCAGGCGCTCACGCGGACCTTGTTATCGAGGCCGCCACGGAGAACGAATCGATCAAGAAGGAATTGTTTCGGAACCTCGATCGATTGACAAAACCCTCGACCATTCTCGCGTCCAATACTTCTTCGATTTCCATCACGGAGCTGGCGGGAGTAACAACCCGGCCGGATCGCGTGATCGGAATACATTTCATGAATCCGGTTCCGGTGATGAAGCTTGTCGAGATCATCCGTGGATATTCGACCTCCAACGGAACATATGATGTGGCGAAGATGGTGGTCGAAAAACTCGAGAAGGTGCCGGTTGAAGTGAACGATTTTCCGGGATTTGTATCCAACCGTGTGCTCCTTCCCATGCTGAATGAAGCGATGTATTGTGTCATGGAGGGGGTTGCAACGCCGGAGTCGATTGACACCGTGATGAAGTTGGGCATGAATCACCCCATGGGCCCCCTTCAACTGGCGGATTTCATCGGTCTCGATGTCTGTCTTTCCATTATGGAGGTGCTGCAGAAGGGATTAGGGGACACGAAGTATCGTCCATGCCCTCTGCTCAAGAAAATGGTGGCCGCTGGCCATCTGGGGCGCAAAACGGGCAGGGGATTCTATACGTACTCTCAAAATAACTAAGACCCGGACTTCAATGAATTTTGAGTTCAATGATACGCAGCTTATGATCAGGGATACCGCCCGCAAGTTTGCGGAGGAAAAATTGGCTCCTTCGTGCGATGAGCGGGAC
>JBARRO010000032.1:0-4202 GCA_049644265.1 Bacteroidota bacterium | reverse complement strand
GAAACCGCTGCTCTACCGCTGAGCTACTTCAGCAATAACTTCACCGCTTTCCCTCGATGTGAACCCACGTCCCGATTTCATCGGGATTACGAAACCGCTGCTCTACCGCTGAGCTACTTCAGCATTTTGCGAGATACTGCGCAACAAATATACAAAAAAAGTGAAACGAGGGCAACGGGAATCTTATTCGCTTGACATTTCCCGCGTTGATCCGTACCATTTTTCGGAGGCCACACTACTTCAACTTGTCCTGTAATTCACGAGCGCAAGGAGAATCGTATGAAGCCTGCAAACATTCCAATCACGAACGACACGGCAGCCCGGAAAATGGCGTTGAAGCGTGCCCGTACTCTCGAGAAACAAGTCCTCGGAAAAGAAATCAACCGGCGGCGCCTGCGAATCGTGCGGAGCACCAACGCGGGCCATGTTCGGGGCGGACACTCATTCCACTAGAACTCTGCTCATGCAAAGACTCTTGAGAGCCTCTCGCGACCACGAGAGGCTTTTTTATGCTGCTGGCTTTGTGCTGTTGACTGGATTCCAACTGGCACTCAGCCAGGACCCAACGAAGGAAGATTCCTCTTCCATCATCGTTCATGGCTCCCGGACTGAGAAGAAAATCGCTCTCACGTTCGACGCTTGCTCACCGTATAAGCGAAGCGGATATGACAAGAGGATTGTCGATACGCTGGTGGAAACGGGGACGAAAGCCACCTTCTTCCTTGGAGGAAGATGGATTCTTGCACATCCGAAAGAAACCAGATACCTCGCCTCCCTCCCGCAATTCGAGCTCGCAAATCACACATTTTCCCACCGTCATCTGACAAGCACGATTACGGACAGCATACGACTGGAACTCCGCTTGACACAGGAAGTCCTGAAGAAAGTTGCAGGAAAACCAGCTACTCTCTTTCGTGCCCCCTACGGTGAGTTGAACCGTCAGGTTGTTGAGATTGCCAGAAATATGGGATTGACCACGGTACAATATGACCTTGCATCGGGAGACCCGGACACCACGTTTACCCGAAAAATACTCGAACGTTACGTTGTCAGCGCTGCACGAAACGGGTCTATTATCGTGATGCACGTGAACGGTCGCGGATGGCACACGGCTGAAGCCTTGCCCGGAATCATCCGGAAACTGCGGGAAAGAGGATTTGAATTTGTAACAGTGGGAGAAATGAATCGGCGGTAGTCCTGCTCACGCCTTCTTCTTGATCACGACGAGCGTCGTGTCGTCCATCAGCTCCGCCCCGGCCCGAAACTCCTGAAGCTCACCCACCAACCTCTGTTTGATAAGCTCAGCGCTGTCCTTGGGGAACGCTTTGAGAAGCCCCGCCAGACGATTGCTGCCAAACTCGGACCCTCCACGATTCACCGTCTCCACCAAACCGTCGGAGTACAGAAGAAGGATATCCCCCTCCTGAAGCCGGAACTTTTGGCGTTCCAACATGCCGTCGAAGGATTTTTCCGATTTCGGGCTCCCATTCTCGGACGGTGCGAGACCGATCGCGGCACCCTTTGGTTGAATCCATCGGGTTTCGCGTTTTGCCCGTTCGTAGTGAACTGCCGGGGGTTGACCCGCGCGGCAGAGCTCTGCCTTCCCATTCGGATAGAGCCGCAAGAGCGAAATTGTAAGAAAATAGTTTCGTTTCAGTTGCCCGAAGAGGTGGTGATTAAGCCGGATGAGTAATTCCTCGACATCGGGGGTCTCACGCGCAAACAGCTGGAGCATTGTCTGAACCTTGACCATATAGAGAGCAGCCGAGATTCCGTTCCCGGAAACGTCCCCAATGATAACGAGATTGCTCCCGTCCTGCAGCGGGATGAAATCATAGTAGTCCCCTCCGACATTCTTCGCCGCCTCGCTGAACGCGGCGACCTCATACGGAGTCTCCGGCGGGAACGCCTTGGGCTGGAGGCTCAGCTGGATTTCTTTTGCTATTTCAAGCTCGTCCTTCGTTATGAGTTTGTCCGCCATTTCCAGCGCAAGGAGAACGATGAGGATGAGGACGCTGTAGAACGTAAAGTCAAACTGGGGAGATCGAAGAATCAGAAAGATCAACGCGAGGATAAACAGGAGCCGGCGAGCGGGAGTAAGTTTTTGCAGGAAGGCTATAAAAAGGTACCAGGCAAACTTCAGGGCTTTTCGGAAACCATTCTTCTCTCCCTCGACAGACTTCATGTCCCGCGCATAGTAATGGTACATGCCGCGCAACTCAACACTGAACAGATTCTCAAACTGTCCGAGGGTGAGGTCGCTTGTGAACAAGCGATAAAGGTTTCTAAAAAATTGACCTGTCTTCTTGACCATGGAGGGGGAGTAGGATCGCAGGTTTGTATACGCAGGCCCAGGTGAAAAGTTGGGGACACTCTTCAAGCTCTTCTCAGGAACAGGAATTCGGACGACGCGAATGTTCCTTCAATGCTTCTTCCTGAACTCTCCGACGTCTTCCCACCGCAAGGAGCCGACCTTCCCGCCCGAATCGAGAACAAACGTGACCATTTCCTTGCCGAGATTTCGGTCATTCCATACGACTTCAAACGTGTCATAGTTCCAATGACGCATTTCACCGACATACTTTGGATAGAACCTGAGGACAAGCTTTCCATCCTCGAAAGCCACCGTGGCAGGACCATACATTTCATGCTCATACGAGCCGGCATAGTTGTCCAAGGCGAGTGACGGCTGCGTATCCTTTTTCCGTTCGTCCGCTTTCTTTTTCCGATCCACTTTTGACTTTTCCTTCTCATCGGTAATCACTTTCAGTAACTCCGAACTCCAGTCGCGTTCGGGTCCACCGAGGTAGTAGTCAAAAAGACGGTACGCGATCGCTTCGTGAAGCGATTCGTTCGGAGAATTCATGAGAATGGCGAAACCGACGCCCAGTTCCGGAATGAGCGAAACGCGCGCACGCATACCGTCGAGCACGCCCGTGTGCATGACAATCTTGTGGCCGAGGTAATCCCGCAGGTTCCAGCCTAGGCCGTACATGGAGAAATGTGTTGACGGGCGAATCACCGTATTGAGCGAATCAAGCCGGATGACGGTCTGTGGGGTCTGCATTTCCTTGATCACCGCCGTGCTCAGGATTTGTTTGCCATTGTATGTTCCCCACGCAAGGTTCAATCGGACCCACTGGGCCAAATCCAGAACGGAAGAATTGATTGCTCCAGCAGCTCCCACATTGTCATAGTTGGGCCATTCTATGGGGACCATCTCATTGTCAATTTCAACATGGTGTGCGGCGACGTTCGTCGCTTTGGCGAGATCCTTTACGCTCGTGCTGCTTGAAGTCATCCCAAGGGGCGTAAACAATCTCTCTTTAATGAATTCATCCCAGGTCTTCCCTGAGATGGATTTGACAATTTCCCCAGCCGCCATATACATGATGTTTTGGTAGCCGTAACGGCTTCGAAAGCTCGAAGAGGGTTTCAGAGAGCGAACGCGCCTGAGTATTTCCTCCCGGCTGTAGGGAGATTGGTACCAGAGAAGATCTCCCCGACCCAGGCCAGATCGGTGTGTCAAAAGGTCTCTGACTGTCAATTCCCGAGTTACGTACGGATCGAACAGTTGAAATCCAGGCAGGTATTTCTCAACAGGGTCATCCCACTTTAACTTCCCTTCGTCAACAAGCATCCCAAGGCAGGCAACAGACATTGCTTTCGAGGTTGATGCACACGCAAAGATTGTTTCCTCATCAACAAGCGCGGATTCTCCCAGCTTTCTCATCCCATAGCCCTTCGCAAAAATCACCTGGTCGTCTTTCACGATTGCGATTGCCAGACCGGGGGTGTCCCATTGCTTCATGGACTTGGCGATGTATTCATCCAGACCCCTGACCGGAGATTGTTGCGAGCGGGCAATGAATAGAGGGCAAACCAAAAGAATGAGAAAGAGAAATCGAACGTACACACGGGTTGACATGTGACCTCCGGAAGATGTGCCGAACTACCAGGTGGATTCTTTTGTGAAAACTCTTCGCTGCAACCTTTCGGATTGCTTGGGAGTCTTAATTGTACACCTCAATAAAGATGCAACTCCTGTTGAGTTCATCCGTAAGCTTATTGTGACTATCCTGATGGGGTTTGATATGAAGAAGCTGCTCTTCGTCGTTCTCTCCGCCGCCTTTGTTTTCGGCCTCTCCTCGTTCACATATTCACCCAGACTCGCCATTACCGGTAGTTGGATCGGTCAGTTC
>JBARRO010000031.1:0-4463 GCA_049644265.1 Bacteroidota bacterium | reverse complement strand
AACCCTTGTTCCAGTGCTTGCTTTTTATAGAACCAACAAAACCAAAGGTGTTAACGACGCCCGCAAAGCATTTCCAAGGCAGGTCGAGGAGAAATCCAGGACCGGCAACATAGCCTTCAAGTTAACTGACGATAACAAATGGATTCACGATGCACCAGAGATTCGTAAAGCCATCGTTGAGAACTACAAGAAGAAGCTCACAGAACTTACGACCTCCCGATTTCCAGTCTGTTCTATCTGTGGTTCCTCAGAATATCCTGTGACGGATGAATTTCCGCATGGAATGATCAAACGAGTTCCCGACGGACAATCCTCCGGTTGTGCATTGGTTTCATTTAATGAAAAAGCATTCGAATCGTACAGATTAGAGGGGAACGAAAACGCCTCGATCTGCACGCATTGCGCCAAGGCGTATGTTGAAGCTCTTAACTGGCTTCTTTCGAATGGCACGCCGCGAAAGAATGAGAAAGGGAAAGAATATTTTGAATACAGCAATCGAAAGAAAATTTCCGAGGACACAGCCATTGCTTTCTGGTTGCGCGACTCTATTGCGAGTGAAGAACTCGATTGGTTGGAAGAACCGGATGAAGGTAAAATCCGAGAGATGCTACGTTCAGTTGAGTCTGGGCAAGCTGCGCTCGCAAAGAAGACAAAGACCGACATATTCTATGCAATCACGCTCAGCGGTGCAGCGGCGCGTGTCGCTATCCGTGATTGGATCGAAACAAGTCTTTCCGACCTGCGCGCTAATCTGGCACAATGGTTTGAAGATATTTCAATTGGAGAATACGACAAGGACAAGAAAGAAGTCCTAACTCACTTCTCCCGATTCTGGAGCCTTGTCTCGAGCGCCAAAAGCAAAGGTGGAAAAGATGTCCAACACGGAAGAATAGGCGCTGCACTCTGGAAATGTGCTGTGTTGGGTTCTGCACCACCACTGTGGCTACTTGGCGTTGTGTTAAATCGCATCAGAGCAGAACAGGGGAACACAACCACCGAACGAATGGCACTCTTGAAACTTTACCTTAAGAGAACAACCAACGACAAAGGAGGAGTGATTTATATGGCAACACTCGATGAATCAAACGACAACATTGCCTACATCTGCGGAAGATTGTTTGCGGTGCTGGAATCTGTGCAGTACCACGCATCTGGTGGAAATCTCAATGCGGGGATAAGGGAGCGCTTCTTCTCGTTTGCATCAACAATGCCCTCCACAGCATTTGGCAGATTGATGAAGCTATCACAGCATCATTTATCCAAGATACGAGGAGAAAAACCAGGCCTTGCGGTGAACCTTGACAAAAAGATTCAGGAATTAATGGGAAAGATTGAAGGCACGCGATTCCCAGTGGCATTCTCGCTTGAAGATCAAGCGAGCTTTGCCATTGGTTACTACCACCAACGACAAAACGATTTTGCCAGCAAACAAAACTCCAAGGAGGAATAGCCATGTCCAACCCGATAAAAAACCGCTATGATTTCGTATTCTTATTCGACGTGAAGGATGGAAATCCCAACGGAGACCCCGACCAGGATAATCTGCCCAGAGTCGATGCTGAAAATCAAGAAGGACTTGTGACAGATGTATGTATCAAACGAAAAGTGAGAAACTATGTCGAACTAAAATCAGATGGGAAGAAGGATGGTCACCTGATTTTCATTCGCCAGGGAAATGTTCTCGCTACACTCATTGACAATGCCAAAGGGAAAGAAGTCAAGGATCGACAAAAAGCATTGTGTGAGGACTATTGGGACATCCGTACCTTTGGTGGTGTCTTAAGTGTTGGCGAAAAGGGTGCCGGAACAGTCCGAGGACCCGTTCAACTCACCTTTGCGCGTTCCGAAGATCGCATCTATCAAGCAGAGCATTCCATTACGCGCCAAGCGGTCACTACGGAAGAAGAGGCAAAGAAACAGGAAAAGAGGGAATTCGCTTCGACGATGGGACGCAAATCAACTGTCCCGTACGGTCTCTATCGAATGCACGGGTTTGTCTCGGCAGTTGATGCCGCCAAGACAGGATTTTCGGAAGACGATCTTGTTTTATTGTGGGAATCGCTGCTTAATGCTTTCGAGCACGACCGATCAGCCGCGCGCGGGGAAATGAATCCACGCAAGCTCATTGTGTTTAAGCACGAGAGCCATCTCGGCAATGCTCGTGCAGGCGAGTTGTTTGAGCGAGTAGAAATCAAGAAAACCAATGAACTTCCTCGCGGTTGGGGTGATTACAAGGTATCAATTCAACGTGACAAACTGCCAAAAGGAATTTCATTGGAGGAAAAACTATAGCCGCCAATGTTCACCGAAGACGACTTCATCCAACTCAGCGCGTTGCAGCATTACGTCTTCTGTCCACGCCAATGCGCACTGATCCATGTAGAAGATGTCTGGAACGAGAACGTCTACACCGTTCGAGGTAACATCCTGCACGAAAAGGTCGATACAGACACGTATGAAAGTCGTGGAACAATCAAAACAGTGCGCGGTCTGAGAATTCACTCGTACCGCCTCGGCCTCGCCGGTCGAACGGATGTAGTCGAATTCCGGCAGTCGAAGAGCGACCCGGGGGAGTTGGAAGTGCTGCCTGTGGAATTCAAATCCGGGCAGCCGAAAAACGATCTCAGCGACAAGGTGCAGCTGTGCGCCCAAGCGCTCTGTTTGGAAGAAATGCTTAATACAGCCGTGAAGGGAGGGGCGTTCTTCTATGGCCGTATCCGTCGACGCATTCAAGTCGAGTTTGACGGTGAGCTGCGGAAGCAAACGGAAGAGATTATTGCGGCCGTCCACGACCTCGTGTTCCGCAGACATGTTCCGCCGGCCCGCTATATGGAAAAATGCAGGCGGTGCTCCCTCGAAGACATCTGTCAACCCAAAGCGATGAACGAACGAAAGCTTGCTGAGTATGTGAAAGGACTGTACAGCCTTTGAAGAAACATCTCAATACGCTTTATATTACGTCAGACGATGCGTTTGTTCGCAAAGAACGGGAGACGTTCGTCGTCGAGGTGAATCACGAGAAAGTCTTTCAAGCCCCGATTCATTCGATCGAGAACATCGTCTGTTTCGGGTTCAAACCGATCACGCCCGCATTGATGGCCTTCTGTGCGGAGAATAACGTTGGGATCAGCTATCTTCAAGAGAACGGAAAGTTTCTGGCGCGTGTGTATGGCGCTCAACAGGGCAATGTCCTTTTGCGGAAGGCACAGTATGCCATTGGAGACAACGAACAGGAATCGCTCAAAATTGCCCGACCGATCATTGCGGCGAAGGTGGCGAATTACCGCAGCCTGCTCTCCAGACACCAGCGGAATCATCCGGAGGATTGCCCGGAATCGGTTGTTTCTGCTGCAACCGTTATGGGGAACCGGCTGGGAGAAATTCAGAAATCGGTCTCCCTGGATGAGCTTCGCGGACACGAAGGCGAATGTGCAAACGTGTATTTCTCCGTTTTGTCATCGTTGATAACCGCTCAGCAGGAAGATTTTTCATTTACGCAGAGGTCTAAGCGTCCGCCGCTGGACCCCGCGAACGCTTTGTTATCGTTCCTGTATGCCATCCTGGCGAACGATGTTCGCTCTGCTCTTGAGACGACCGGATTGGATCCGCAGGTGGGCTTTCTCCATCAATTGAGATCGGGAAGACCGAGTCTTGCGCTCGACATTATGGAGGAGTTCCGGGCGTACCTTGGCGACCGCATTATGCTGAATCTCATCAATCTCAAACAAGTATCGAAAAAGGATTTTGAAATCCGTGAATCGGGAGAGGTGCGGATGTCTGAAGACGCACGAAAGACATTGCTCACAGCCTATCAGAAGCGGAAGCAGGAGGAGATAACGCACCCGTTTCTTGGCGAGAAGATGACGATTGGGTTGGTGCCGCATATTCAGGCGCAACTTCTTGCGCGATACATCCGGGGAGACATTCCGGAATATCCGCCATTTTATCTCAAGTGAGCATGCCATGATGGTTCTTGTCAGTTACGACGTCTCGACGAAAACGGCGAGCGGGATTCACCGCCTGCGAAAGATCGCCGAAGTTTGTCTGGACTATGGATTGCGAGTACAAGACTCGGTCTATGAATGCAATATCGATCCGGCCCATTGGGAGAGTCTAAAAGAACAGTTGCTTTCGATGTATGAACCCAAAGAGGACAGTCTGAGGTTCTATTTTCTAGGATCGAATTGGCAACGGAGGGTGGAGCATTATGGGACAAAGGAGATCAAGGATATTGAGGATCCTCTCATTGTTTAGTGCGAATTTGCATTGACGCTAACCGAAGCGTACGACGAAACTACGGACTGTTAGCGGGGCGAAAACAGAATGAAATCTCCGTTTTCCATGAGTGCTGAGAGATTGCGCGGATATTCGATTCGGTTTGCGGCGGGGGGAGAGAAAGTAGTTGCAATTAGCTGCTGATATGGTAGGACAGTCGCGCCCCACGTGGGCGCGTGGATTGAAAC
>JBARRO010000030.1:0-9341 GCA_049644265.1 Bacteroidota bacterium | reverse complement strand
AGCTAAAACAACTTTCGATGAAACAAAAACGGTGCTGTGAATTCGCCCGAAGTATACTATTTGCCACAAAAAGAAGCAAGTGCCACAAAAACCTCAATAAATGCAGGTTCTCATGAGCCGGGCTCGTCAAGCCAAATTCCCAATCCCTCCTGTTCTTCTGATGCCGGCGGGGAGGTCTCTTGGTCAGGAATGACCTTCTTCGAAAGAATGGTAACTCCCTCCGGTGAGAATCCGAAGAGGTCGTCCATGGAGAAGATTTTTTCAAAGTCCTTCGGCTCAAAGAATACCTTGAATTTGTTTGAGCACTCATCCAGTCGGCTGAGATAGTAGGCCGTATTCTCATCCGCGAGATTGGCATCCCAGTCTTCTGCCACTTTGCAGTTCTCCGCAATCTTTCCCCGGGGGTCAGACCCCGTCACATAATATGAGACATGCATCCCCGCTTTGATGAAGAGCCCACCATGAATCGCAGCCTCGTACACCGCGGACATTGATCGCTTGCCGAGGCCGAGATCGCGAATATAGGCCTCCACGGGATCGCGAATCGTCTCTGTCCTGCAGAAATCCGCGACAGTCCAGGCGTGCGTTCTGATCTGCGTGTGAAAGGATGCGTAGGTGTGATGCAGCCGCAGAATATCTTCCGTCAGCAGACACTCGATACACTGTTGGATAAATCTTCGGGCGAACCGTTCCAGGCTTCGCGATGTAAGCGAACTGCCCTTAATCGTGAGGGTGTTCTTCTGGTCAAGGAGTGCGTAGTTCTTCTTCTTGTAGCTCAGCATTTTCATATACCGACCCGCGAGAACAAGGTTGATACCCCCCGGCAACGTTTCGGAGATTCGTGTGACAAATTTATCTTCATTGGCTTCGCCTTCGACGTTGTCCGGTGGAACGAAGAGGATTCCGTCCGTATCCACTTCGACCGGCATGCCGTTGAAGAGCTCCACCTGTTTGATGATCGCACGGAGGATGTCCTGACCGCTCCGTGTAATGGCATCTGCCTGTTGGTAGTCGTTGAACAGCCCTCTGGCATAGCCCAAGTAGCCGTAGAAGGAATTCAGAAGGATCTTGAACGCCGACTGGAGGGCATCCTGCTTCGAGGCTGCGCTTGCCGATCTGCTCTGACGCATTTGCTGTTTAGCCTGCCTCCTGAGGTCAAGCAAAGCCTTGAGCAATGGAATCCATACTCCGAGCGCATCGGATTTCGGACTGATTTCCTGCGTGATCATGATGGACGGATAAAGCGATTCCACGTCCGCGTGCAGTACTCTTGAGAAAACGCCCGTCACGAACAGATCCGAATACCCTCCGGTCGTCTGCCCGCCTTTTTCGGGGGCAGGCACAGAATGTTTCTGTCGGACGTATTCACGGAGAAGGAGCGATTCGATCTTGGTGGCGGAGCCGTTCCTCGCGATTGTACCGTAGGGGAACGGACACATTTGTGTGAGATGGAAATGACTCGCGGAGAGGTGTTCGCTGATAGCCCGCACATCCCGGACGTTTTGCCGGGAGATCTCGATAAGATTCTTCGGGTTTCGTTCCAAATCGCGGATTGTCGGGAGTTCGGGGGGGCTCTCCTGGCCCGGCGGTGTCAGTCCGAAGTACTCTGTCAGATAGCGCAGACCAAATTGTTCCAGGGATTTTTTTGAGAAATCATAGGATTCCGCCAGAAACAGTGTGTCGATGCAATGTCGTCCGGCCACGTCAAAGAGGCCGCGCTCATACTCTCCCCCCGTGCTGATCTGCTTCAGGTTGCTCCCGTCCCTCCCGATCGGACACTCGAGCCCATGGAGCTCGTAGCGATTCGCAAGATAGGGTAGTAAAGTGCCAAACAGATCATGTCCCTCCAGAATATCAGGATCAAGCCGGACAATCTCCTCCGCAAACTTCTGCAGGAGTTCCGGCTCGGAAAGGGTTCGGCCGTCGAGGACAATGTCCTTCCCATCCGGCGTTCCTAGAACGATACACAGGATTCTGTCCTCGGTTCTCCGGGGGTCGCTTTTCTTTCCGCTTTTGTGAAACGTCCGAATGTCCAGTTGAGCTCTCGTGAGATCCTGGAACTTCATCCCTTTGAACAGGGTGATTCCGGTCTGGAGGAGGAACTGGTGGAGCGGATCGGGCTTGATCAGCAGGGCTTCCAGTTCCTGGAATGCGGTGCGCCGAATCCCGCCGCGTTGGTTGTATCGCTCCAGGACGTGGTGGACTGCCTCCCACATCACACTCCATCTAGAAAATGCCGCCAGGAACCGGTAGACGTTGCCCCCCGCAAGTTCCTTCATCCAGAACTGTTTCGGGAAATTTGCGAGGAGAGAGTCGTCGGAGAGGAAGAAGAATGGGAAGAAATCGGCGTCGGACGAGGACAGCTTGCCGTCAATCCGTTTGTACAGTCGGACCGACTGATCGCCGACTTGTTGAATCGCAATAACCTGCTCTTCGGGATTCTGCCCGAAAAGGATCTGGTTGCTGTCGAGGGATTCAATCGCTGGTAGTTGAGCCACCGGGATCCTCTTGAGCAAGTCAGGGGAAGCGGAGTGCGTTCCCTTGTCGACCGCTATTTCTTCCCTTTTCCGGTGAGGAATGGCCGGAGAAGATCAATGGGGACGGGGAAGATCGTCGTGGAGTTGTTTTCTGTCGCTATCTCCCGGAGTGTTTGCAGATACCGGAGTGTGAGTGCACTTGGCTGGTCGCTCAGAATCTTTGCCGCATCCGACAACCGTTGCGACGCCTGGTATTCCCCTTCTGCTGCGATAACCTTTGACCGTCGCTCGCGCTCGGCTTCAGCTTGCTTGGCCATCGCTCTCTGCATTTCCTGAGGCAGGTCAATTTGCTTCACCTCCACATTCGAAACTTTGATTCCCCACGGTTCCGTATGGCTGTCGATGATTTGTTGAAGCTTCAGGTTGATTTTCTCCCGTTGCGAAAGCAGGTCGTCGAGGTCTGATTGGCCAAGGACGCTTCGGAGAGTGGTTTGCGAAAGTTGGGACGCTGCAAAGAGGTAGTTCTCAACCTCGACGATTGCTTTTTGAGGTTGAATCACCCGGAAGTACACAACCGCGTTTACTTTCAGTGAAACGTTATCCTGTGAAATGACATCCTGCGGGGGGATATCCATCACAACGGTCCGAAGGCTCACCTTGACCATCTTATCGATCAGAGGGATGAGGAGAATCAATCCGGGTCCTTTCACCCCAATAAGCCGGCCAAGACGGAACACCACGCCCCGCTCATACTCCCGCAGAATTCTGACGGCGTTTGCCAGAATGATGAGTGCGAAAACGACCACAACAAAAACCAGCATGGAGACAGGTGCCATGGGTGTTCCTTCCAGTTAGGAAATGCGTTCCACGCGCACCGTGAAATTGTGTGCGCCGACCACCCGGACTTTATCTCTCCGGGCAATGTTTCCACTAATCGATTCTGCGTTCCAGATTTCGCCATGCACGCTCACCTTGCCCAGTGGAGTCAGGGGCACGATCGCTTCGCCGATTTCTCCAATCAAGCCCTCCATACCCGTAGTCGGTTTTGCCCGCTGAGCCTTCAGGCCCATACCGATGACAAAGAGGAAGAAGAGCGATGTCACTGCAACCGATGTGAGGATGAGACTCCACGAGATCCGGATGAATTCCAATGAGGAATCCGACCGGATGAGCATCATGGATCCGAGGGTCAGGGAAATGGCTCCTCCGATTGCCAGCGCCCCATGGCTGACAATCTTAATTTCAAGGAGGAAAAGAATTACGGCGAAAAGAATAAGTGCCACCCCTGCATAGTTGGTCGGGAGTGTATGGAGGGAGTAGAAGGCGAGGATCAGGCTGATAACTCCGACCACACCCGGGAGGATTGAGCCGGGATTGTACAGTTCAAACATCAGTCCGTAAAGTCCAAGCATGAACAGAATGTACGCAATATTGGGATCGCTGAGAATGTCAAGAATTTTTTCAGACCAGGACATTTCATAGGTGGAAACCTTTGCGCCTTTGGTGTGAACTGTAACAGAACCCGAAGCGACCGTGACCTGCCGGCCGTCAATCTGGCTCAACAAGTCTTCGAGGTTTCGTGCAGTCAGGTCGATAACATTCTTGCTGAGGGCTTCCGTTTCTGTAATGGACACGCTTTTTCGGACGGCTTCCTCGGCCCACGTGAGATTACGGTTGCGTTTCTCCGCGATGGTCCTCACAAAAGCTGCTGCATCGTTGGTTGCTTTTTCGCCCATCACCGTGTCCTGTTCTCCCTGGAGGGAAACGGGGTGAGCCGCGCCGATATTCGTCCCCGGAGCCATGGCGGCGATGTGGGCTGCAAGGGTGACAAAGACGCCCGCTGATCCGGCGTGTGCACCCGCAGGGGAGACATAAACAACAATCGGAATTTCGGATTCGAGGATATCGCTGACAATAACCCTGGTGGATTTGAGCAGTCCTCCCGGTGTGTTCAGGCTGATGACCAGACATTCGGCCTTTGCTTCGTGGGCCTTTTCGATGGACCGGTGAATGAACTCTGCGGAGGCAGGGTTGATCGCACCGTCAATCTTGATGGAAACAACAGTTTGTGGAAGGAGAAGAGATGGGAGGAAACAAACAAACAAGAAGATCGTTTTTAGGGGATTCATAGAATGCGAAAGGGGAGGGTCGACTACGTCCCGCGGGGCGGGATTTCGCCGACCAGGATTCGTTTCTTTAAGATCGCCTTTCCCGAACCCGTCTTGAAATAACGTTCAAGTTCTTCTGCTCTATGCTGATTCAACATAGCAATGTAGGCAAGGACCTTGAATGGTCTGTAGTGTTGCGTTGACTGGACGAGTCCGTCATTGTGTTGTCCAAGCCTGTTTTCAAAATTCGATGTCGAGCCGACATGCATGAAGTCCGAAGAGAGACTCCTCAGAGCGGGACTTCGTCGGCCAAGGTTCGTTTCTTCAGCATAGCTTTTCCCGAGCCTGTTTTGAAACAGTGTTCAAGCTCCCGGGCGTTCGAACCATGATGGCATGATCTTCCTCCAAGCGAAAGCCAAACGAAGTCCCGATGTTTTATCGGGACGCAGTTTGGCGGAAGGGGAGGGATTCGAACCCTCGTACCGCTTTTGGCAGTAACTCGCTCTCCGGGCGAGCCGATTCAACCACTCTCGCACCCTTCCCGAGAACGGACGAAATAAAATCATGCTCTTGCAAGGGCATGATAGGGAAAGATTGACGGAAATGCAACGAATTGATTTTGACTCAATTTTTCATGACTTTCTTTCCACACGCCTTTCGGCGTGTCCTCGCTGCAACAGACAAACATACTCTCATCCGAGAATGCCCCAAACGATTCTTGTTGCGGAAGATCAGAAACACATCCGCAACCTGATTGAATACAAACTAAAGAACGTGGGTTTTGATGTCGTTGCAGTAGAAGACGGTGCAGCGGCGCTCGAAACGGCAAAGGCCATTCTTCCCGACCTGATCATGCTCGATGTGATGATGCCGCTCATGACGGGCTTCGAAGTGCTTTCGGCGCTCAAGCAGGACGCACGCACCAAGGGGATTCCCGTGCTGCTGGTGACGGCGCAAAGCAAGGAGCACGAAATTCTCCATGGTCTTGAGCTGGGAGCTGACGACTACATCACCAAGCCATTCAGTCCGAACGAGCTGGCCGCACGAGTCAAAAAGGTTCTTCTCCGAACTGCTCAATGAATCCACCCTTCGGGTTGAAGATTCGATCCGCGGCAGTGTTGTGCCTGGGTTTTCTCCTCTTGTTCCAAACCATCGAAGCCCGAGCTGTTACCACGGCTACGACCGAATTCCCCGACAGCCTCTATGAAGCCGCTGTCCGGCTTCAGCAATCGGGCGATCTGGACGGAGCCAAAGATGTCCTCCGTATCCTGCTTCATCAATATCCCAAGTATTTTGACGGTCGCGTGCTGTATGCGCGGCTGCTTTCGTGGGAGGACCAGTATGAGGAATCAATCTCCCAGTATGATTCCGTCCTGATCTTCGAATCAAAACACACGGATGCACGCCTCGGGAAGGCCGTCGTTTTGGCGTGGATGAAGCAATATGACGAATCAGTTTCCATCCTCCTCCCGCTGACTGAGGAATATCCGGGGTCCTTCGATTTCAACTTCCAGCTGGCCCAGACATACTATTGGCAGGGATCCTATCAGAAATCGTACTTCTACTATGACAAGTCCCGCCTGCTGAACGGCTCATCGGAAGATGCCGTCCGGGGGTTGGGCCGGTCTTCCCTCAAACTGCGGGACGATTCGGCCGCTGTGGCCTGGTATCGCGAACTCCTTGTTCTTGCTCCGACCGATAACGAGGCCCAGGCCGAAATCCAACGGCTGTCCGACCATGCCAGGAATGAGCTTCAGATATTTCACTCCTTTGAGTCGTTTGCGAATTCTGAAGTTGCAACACAACAGGTAGCAGGGCTCGACTGCTACCGTGAAGTCGCTGACAACTGGAAGCCTTATTTGCATGTCGAACAAGTGTCCAAGTTCTCTCTCCGTGAAACGCGGTACGGTGCCGGCGTGTATGGTTCCTTTGCCTATGGAACAGGCGTGTTTGGACAATTACTGCTTTCCCCGGGAGCAACGGTCAACCCAAGAATGGATGCTGTTGCAGAGATCTCATTCCCGCCAGCGGTCGGGTTCGAGGCAATCCTGGGGTATCGGCTCATGTCGTTTGAGAATACAACGGTCAGCATTTTGATTCCCGGTATGACGGCTTACCTGTCCGGCTCTTTGTGGATTACAACGAAAGGATACTTTGCCAGCTCGTCAGATCGCAGTTCTCCCGGCTCCTATACATTGGCGGTCTCGTATCGTCCCGGAATTGACGTCCTGGTTCAGGCAAGCGGATTCTCAGGGAATGAGTCTTTCCGCGCCACAACGGAAGCGGAAGCCACGGTGTACAAATCGTCCGGCGGCTCGCTCGGCGTCCGCACGCGTGTTGCTGCATTTGCCGCCATCACCGTTGTTTACCAATACACGGACCGCGAGCCGGTCGGCGTTTCCCACTTGATCTCCGGCATTCTTTCCTTCCTCCTCTAGCGGTGAGGGACCATGAATCTCCAGCTTCTGATTGTTGTTTCCCTTACGGTGGCCGTAACATTCTTCGTGGTGGTTGCCTCTGTGGCCCTTGTCGTCCACAAATATGTGAACGGCCGGATCGTTCGTGCCCGCCAGCGCCTCTATGGGTATTATTCGGACATTATGGCGGACAAGCTGCTCTGTGAGCTTCCGCCTCTTCCGGAACGGGCGCGCACGAGCGCACTATTTAGACAATACGAAGATCTCGTACGGCCGATCAAAGAGCGACTGCAGCCGGGGATGACAGGAAGTCTGACGCTCCATCGTGAAGCGTTGAGGCTCGTACTTATCGACTGCGCCAAAGATATTACCGGCGAGACCTCGGATCGGCTGACCTATTTCTTCTACTCGTTTGGATTTGTCGAGGAACAGATCAGTCTGCTGAGCGATTCGCGATGGTGGGTGCGGGCACAGTCGGCAAATGATATGGCTCAACTGAAGGCGAGGAAGGCTATCGCTCCCCTCACGGCAGCTCTCCGGGATGAACACGCGGATGTGCGCAACCAGGCGATGCAGTCGCTCATCGTCCTGATCGGCGTGAACGGTCTTGGAGCAATCTTTCGATCAAGCAGAAATCTTTCGCTCTGGACTGAAATCGAACTGTCGAATATCGTCATGCGCTTTCGCGAAGAGGCTGTTCCCTTCCTTGTTGAAGGGCTCGATTCCACAGACCAATCGGTGGTGCTGTTTTGCATCGAGATGCTCGCCGAAATCGGCTTCGTGTCCGCAGTTGATCCCCTGCGAACCATGGCGCGGGACTATCCCAACACGCTGGTGAGGGCAAAGGCCGTCGAGGCACTCGGTCGGCTCGGCGACGAACGTGCGGAGGAATTGCTGCTCTTGCTGACGCACAATCCGTTTCCACCCCTTCGCCTGAAGGCTCTCGAAGCGCTTGGCAGAATCGGTTCTCCATCCGCCGTACCCGTCCTTGCGGGTTGCATCAGAGAAGGTGCCGCCGACGTCCGCCTGACTGCGGCACGATCTCTCGCTGCCAGCGGTGAAGTCGGTAGGTCCATGCTCATGTCGCTCGCAATGGAGGCCGAGGGGATCTACAGGCCGGTGATAGAGCAGGTATTGGAAGAATTTGACCTGGAGCCCATTGCAGGATGACCTGGAGCTTTATACAAATAGTACAATTTGGACTCGAGCTCTATTTCGCGTTTGTCGTGATGTACTTTATTTGCGTGAACATCATGTACGCAGTGATGATGGGTTTGTCCTATCGGGAGATCATGACGTACATGCGCCACAATTCCTTCAGTAATTTCCGGAGCATGCTCCAGTCTGAACTCACGCCGCCGATTTCCATTCTCGCCCCGGCCTACAACGAGGAAGCCACCGTCGTCCAAAGCGTCCGGAGTCTTTTGAAACTGAATTACGGCCGGTATGAGGTTATCGTCATCAACGACGGATCCAAGGACGAAACGTTGGCCACGCTCGTGAGGGAATTCCAGATGTTTCCGTCGAAGCGAATCTACCAGCCTGAAATTGCCTCAAAACCCGTCCGGGGCATCTACAGATCGAGGAAGGCCGAATACAAGGATCTGATCGTCGTCGACAAGGAAAACGGGGGAAAAGCGGACGCTCTGAACGTTGGAATCAACGCCGCCAGTTATGAGTTCATCTGTGCCATCGACGCAGATTCACTTCTCGAAGACGACGCGCTGCAGAAAGTCATGAAGCCATTCCTGGAGGATTCCCGGGTCATTGCTTCGGGCGGAATTGTGCGCATTGCAAACGGGTGCGAGGTGGTGAACGGACGGGTGGTGCGGGTGGGATTGTCGAACAAGTTTCTGCCGATCTTCCAGGTTGTTGAATATTTCAGGGCGTTTCTGTCCGGCAGGATGGGATGGCAGGGAGTGAACGGACTGCTGATTATCTCCGGAGCCTTTGGAATGTTCAAACGACAGGCGGTCGTGGAAGTTGGTGGGTACAGGTCTGACACCGTGGGGGAGGATATGGAGCTTGTTGCTCGTCTGCATCGCACGAAACGGGAAAAACGCGAGCCGTACAGAATTGTTTTCGTTCCCGACCCCGTGTGCTGGACGGAGGCGCCCGAAACGCTGAAGATTCTTGCCCGGCAGCGGAATCGCTGGCATCGCGGACTTCTTGATGTGATCCTGATTCATCGCAAAATGCTCCTGAACGAATCGTACGGTGTCATCGGTATGGCGGCAATGCCCTACTTCTTCTTTGTTGAGCTCCTCGGCCCTTTGATTGAGTTTATCGGGTATGTCTCCGCCATCGTGATGTTCGCGATGGGAATTCTGAATCTGAAA
>JBARRO010000029.1:0-1590 GCA_049644265.1 Bacteroidota bacterium | reverse complement strand
CAATATCGGCCGTCAGGATCGGTTCCGTTGTCTCGAGCGTAATCGTCACCACACCTGTCTTGGGCTCCGTGATGATATCCATGGCATCCCGAAGCTGTTTCAACGCCAGTTCATACTCGCGTGCCCGCGTTTTGGACTCAATTTCCCAGAACTGTATCAAGTTGACGGAGTCCTTGAATTCTGTCGTCTTGTACCTGCTATAAATTACATTCTTGAGGACTGCTTCACTTCGGATCATCGAAGGATAGAGCCGGGCGAGCGAAGCGTCTCCTCCAAGATTGACGCCCGCGAGCGCCGCGATGTCCGATATCCCGCTCAAGCTCATCAGCTTGTTCTTTTCGGTCTCGGGCAGGAGGCTTGCACTCGAACGATAGTAGTTTGGCATGAGCAAGCTGACAACGATCGCCACCACGGTCACCCCCCCTGTCACATATGCAATAAACTTCCGTCTTCGCCACAAGAGTGCGGTCGCTTCCACATAACCAAACGCCCGGGAGAATCCCGTCGCGCCAGCGGTCTGACTCATCGATGTATCCGTCGTCATTTGGTTATCTGTATGATTCCGATCGTAATCGCAGCCAGGCTTGCCAGGATCGTTGCCATGTCACGCAATACCGGCAACGTATTATCAGGTTTCTCGATTTTCCTCGGCACAAAGATCGAGCTTCCGGGCAGTATTTCCGGATCCGGGAGCAAAAACCACCGCGGTTCCCATTTTTTCCCACCGGGAAGAAATACCACCACGCGTTCCCTGTCGCCTTCCTCTCTCAACCCACCAGCCTGACCCAAATAGTACTCCAGGCTCCCTCCCTTTTTGTACAATGCGGCCGAAGGCACAAACACCTCTCCTCGTACGTAGACCACATCTTCGTGGAAAGCGACATACACAGAATCGCCGTCGTTCATCACGACGTTGTCGCGCGAGCTCGGGTCGTCGATGGCACTGCGAAAATCGATAGGGATCAGCCCGGCATTGTTGAGTTTCCGGAACAACACGGAACCTTCCAGATACGCTTCGGGTTTAAGACCCCCGGCACGTCCAATAAGATCGGCGAGTTTTTCCTGCCCATTCTGCAAAGCGTAGGGACCCGGATACATCGCGTACCCAGCAATGTTGACAATGCGCTGTCTGCTGAATTTCGGCTCCGCTGGAATAAAGAGAAAATCAAAATCCTGGAGAAAGAAGGCGTTCCCGATCCGGCGATTCCAATATTCCGCGGGCATGTCAAGCTTGAACAACTTGGAATACACCCCGAGCGTCGTCGTGTCGATCCTCGACAGTTCCCACCCTTCCGTGGTTCCTTCCTCCGTCAATCCGCCGGCAAGCACAACAAGGTCTGCAACCGTCATGCTGTCGTTGCGGGTATAGTTGCCCGGATTCCGGATCGCCCCGCCAATGGTCACCATATGTTCCGGGAAGAACTGACTCTCCTTGTAGACTATGAGGCTGTCTTCATTCTGGAGCAGGATGTTCGCACTTGGATCTCCCCCAATGGCAAGCCGGGGATTGAACGCAAGAACTTCCTTCCGAAGATTCGGCAAAAGTCTGAAGAGTGTCCCGCGCTCCGCAAACGTATTCCGCTGAAGACT
>JBARRO010000028.1:0-9877 GCA_049644265.1 Bacteroidota bacterium | reverse complement strand
CATTACACCCGCCAACAAATCTCCTTGAAAATTGAATATAAGAGACCTCACATTCGAGGACATCAAGCCCGTGCTAACGTTCAGCCACTCATTTCCCTTGTCGGTTGACCGAAATACGCCTCCCGTCGCAGTACCGGCGAAAACATATCCTTTGGAATTCGTGATGACCGTTTGAACATCAGTCCGCATGATTCCATTGTTGGATGGGTGCCAGCTCGTTCCTTTATCAGTGCTTTTGAGTACTCCATAGCCCCCTATCCCTGCATAAGCATTTCCGGATGAGTCCGTGGTGAGGGCCTGGACGTACCATCCAATGGGAACACCGTCAGTGGATCGTGTCCATGTCACAGCATTATCTATGGATGTGAAGATACCCCCCATTGACGTCCCTGCGTGGAGGATGCCGTTTCCATGTCCCACAATTGACGAAATGCTTCCTTGCGTGCCACCGTAAACGCCTCGAGTGGTCCAAAGCGACCAACTCTCACCATTGTTTGTTGATTTGTATATTCCGTCTCCGCCTCCCGCAAGGATATATTCGTTTGTGGCGTAAAATGAACTTATATAGGAGTATTTTGTAGCTCCCACCGTCCAGACTGTAAGCCCCGCGTTTGCCTGAGTCCAGCTCACTCCGTTGTCCGATGAGCGAAAAATACCGTTGCCTTCTGTCCCGGCGTACATAATGTGAGATGAATCCATCCCTAATGCATAGAACCCCCAAGGCCAGATATCGAAAAAAGTGCTCTTCGTCCAAGTTGATCCACGATCAGTAGATCGAAAGATGTAGTTGTCCGCCCCGAGGATAAGCTCACCAGTGGGGTTTGCGAGGAGTCTTACAGATGCATATGTGGGAAGGGGAAGCACATCCCATGAATTGCCAGAGTCAGTCGAGCGAATCAATGCTTCCCACATGATTGCGTAGATTGTTCCGTCACGATGAAATGCTATTGACGAAGCCGCCCCCCAATTTCCCCCAACAACAACCCAGCTTGACCCCCCGTCCGTGGACCGAAAAAGCCCCAATTTCCGAACACCTGCAAAGAGACATCCATTGGGACTAGTTCCTAATGAGACAACATCACCGCCTGTTGGGCCTAGGGGGCCGTTCGTCTTTTGCCAAGTTATTCCTTGACCTGAAAGATATATTGTCCAAGAGAACGTCAAGAGGACGACGAATGCCAAATGGAACTTCAATTGCAGGTCTCTTTGCATGGCTTTGTCTCCATATTTAATTTACAGAAGTAGATTCAACTAGGGCAATTCCGTGCCTCGAATTCAACACGGTGAGTCCCTTCAGTCTGAACACCGTCGAATGTCCCACACGTTTGCCCCGGTTGGCCCGCTCGTTTGGTACCATGTAAGTTGTCGGGAATGTGCGACTCGGCTTGGCGTGCCTAGAGCGAAGACAAACACAAGAATTCCAAAAGAACAAATTCTCAGTGATTTCATGAAGTGCCCCTCCCCGTGTCCGAGTATCCTAGAACGCAAAAACCTCCATCATCGCACCAGCGATCCGGAGGTTCATTTGAGTTTCTTTTCAGATTGATCCCGCCCCCGGGATTCAAATCATCGGTGTGCTTCTAAAGTAGCAAAGTTCGTTGAGGCTGTCAAGTTTCTCCGTGTCGATTCCCGCAGGATTTCTTATCTTTGGTAATGCCATCCCTTTCTCTGCCGCAAGAAGGGCTAACATAGAATATTGCTGCCATACAACACATCGCGACATCATTCTCATTAATGAATCAGTCTCACGTTAGAGGTGAACATGATGAACTTGTGTGCTCACAATCATTTGTTGTGGACAACGTCGATTGAAGAAGAGATAAAGTTGAAATGAACCGGTGAGATTTTGGTAGGATTTCGAAAAGAATTAACAACAAAGCCCTGTATTATCAGGGCTTTTGTTTTCACCACGACAAACTTAGAAGGCTGTTGCTCTATCCAATTGAGCTACGGGGTCTTAACATGTAAGATTGAAGATTGTAGATTGAAAATTGAAAAACGTTGCTCGAACAGGATTCGAAATCGGCTTTGATTACCGTTGCTCTGTCCAACTTGTCCCGACGAAGTCGGGATTGAGCTACGGGGTCTTAACGTGTAAGATTTCAGATTGCAGATGGAAGATTGAAAAGCGTTCCACTAGACCAAGATTCTGGCTTGCAAAGCGTGCTGCATCAACAAATTACGAAACTAATCGAGGGAAGGCAAGATGTCGCACAAGTTGCGCTTTTCCCCAATTCATTCCACGCAAAGGCAAACGCTGACGTGTTGCGGCGTGCCGTGAGCCAGCTTGACTCCCTTCCGGATGGTGGGAGTTCGGTGAGTGAGTTTCTCGAGGAGAAAAAAGGGCCTACAGTTTAGGCCTTTTTTTTAAAAGTCTCAGCAGAGGCGGTAGCTGACGACTTATCGGATTGTCTGTAGTTATTCACGCCGGGTTGAGCGTGAGGCACCAACTCATTCATGTTGTGTCGTGGGTTCCTTGTATTCGAACGAATTTTTCTCTGCCTCTGCATTGAGTTCATCAAGGAGAAAGACCCTCTTCCGACAGCTTGTCTAAGTCTCTCGATTCTTTCAAAAGTCGACAAATCATCGGAGGGAAAAAGGCTGCGATCCCTCCCCCACGACAGCCGCCCGATAATCTACAGAGTCACTTTCTCAATCGCAAGACATTCACGATGTCAAAAATGAAAAATCCCAGCCAATTTCGGATCGATCGGGATTGTTCCAGATAGGCATCACTATGCGATCAGCGGCGGGCGATTGATCAAGCGGCAACACACACAACAAGCCTCCCGTGGTCCGCAGGTCCGTATTGTTCTCGCTCATGCTTCGGGATTATGAAACCTTCTCCCTCAATATGAAGTCGAAGAGTTATGTGGGGAAATGGGAATTCGTGATCATACGGATAGACAATAAAAGAAGTTCATCACCAGTGCCGGATGCCGATATCCAATCGGGGCCACATGTTCCGGACACTGAGCCAGTCCCCGATGCGTACTATGTTGCCGGCGGATTAATTCACGGAGTCGACAAGGCCATGAGAACAAGCACACTTCATTTCATTCTGAAGGTCGTCACCATCGCAGCGCTCACGTGTGCCCATGCGGGCGCTCAAGATCACAACGAATTTGTTTTTAAGCACGTCAACGTTCTCCCGATGAGCAAAGAGGCCGTCCTCGCCGATTACAGTGTGATCGTACGGGAAGGCAAGGTTCAGCAGATGGGCCCGTCATCATCGGTAGCGATCCCTCAGGGAGCCGTCGAGATCGACGCGAAAGGCAAGTTCATGATCCCTGCCTTATCGGACATGCACGTGCATTTGGAAGGTGATGCGTGGAACATCATGTTCCCTGTAGCTTCGAAATTCACAAGCGAAGAAATATCCTTTGAGGACATTCTGTTCCTGTATGTGGCTCACGGTATCACGACCATCGAGGTCATGTCCGCCTTCCCCGAGCATATTGCATTGAGAGAGAAGATCAGGAACAATGAAATGATCGGGCCGAGGATGATCCTTTCCCGAATGATCGACGGCGCAGGGAAAGCCTGGCCCCCGCCGATCTCCACGTGGGTCAACAATGCCGATGAGGCGGCAAAGGCCGTCTCGGCAATGCACGATCAGGGATACGACAGAGTGAAGGTCTATTCGTTCCTTGATAAAGCATCGTACGACACGATTCTGGCAACGGCGAAGAGACTCAGGATGCCGGTGGACGGCCACATCCCCCTCTCCACATCTGTCGAATATGTGCTCGCTTCAGGTCAAAACATGATAGCGCACCCTGAAGAAGTCATGAAGTTCGCAAAGAGTTACACTCCTGAGCAAGTCGGTTATTTTTCAGGGCTCATCGCGAACAGCAACACATGGGTTACTTCCACCCTCATCATACACCGAAATCTCATCGCACTCCTGAAAGATTCAGCCGCGGAGTTTTCCAAACCCGGCACGGAATATCTGCATCCGATGGGACTGGGTGTTTGGAGTTATATCTACACACATTTGTACAAGCCTATTCCCCCGGCAGCTCGGGAAAAGCTCGTAGATGGATTCAATTCCTTCCAAAAGCCCCTTGTATATGAATTTCACAAAAAGGGAGGGAAACTCCTCACAGGTACGGACCCGCTCATGCCGTCGACGTTGCCGGCAATTTCTCTGCACCTGGAACTTGAGGAACTGGTCAATACAGGCTTGACTCCATATGAAGCCCTCAGGGTTTCGACAACAAATACGCACGAATTCCTGGGAGAACTTGATCGTGCCGGCACGATAGAATCCGGAAAGGATGCGAACCTTGTGTTGCTCGACAAGAATCCTCTCGAAAATATTTCGAATACACGGAAGATTGCCGGCGTCATGACTCAGGGCAGGTGGATATCGAAGGAACAAATCGAAAGCCGTCTCGGACAGATCCGGACTTCCTACGCAGTCCTTCGATTGAAGAAGTTGCAGTGACGAAGAGGGTCATGATTAACGGCTTGCGTTCCTGCCTTCGTGAGATTCGCGGAAACCGCAAAACCAATTACGGGAAGGTGACCGGCCCTCAAAACCAGGTTGTGTGTCGGTAGTGCTGATAGCTGCTCCCGAATTGCTCCTCGAGTCTCCCCTCCTCCAGATGCCTCCACCACAGGATGCTGGCTATTCCGATCAATCCGACCGCCAGACTTGCAAGGGCACTGTGGTAAATACTCCAACCAACAATCCAACAAATGAACCCTACGTACATCGGATGCCTGATCTTCCTGAACAGCCTCGTCGTCACAAGGTGATCGATGTTTTCGACACCCTTCAACTGAATGAGTGCGCCGATGGCTAATACGGACCCTGCGATGAATATCACAAGGCCAAGCCACCGAAGGGGACTCGGTATGTCGATCTGGTATGGATCGGAAAGGCAAAGAACAAACCAAGACACCCAGAGAACACACATCGAGGTAAAGACAAAAGCGAAAATAGGTTTACTTTCCGGGTTGATCTTCTTCGCTTCTTTGAGGAGTTCGTAAACAGAACGGATGATCAGGCACAGAACTAAAAGACCTAACGGCAGGAGAAATGCAATTTTCATTATAACATACCTCCGATGTTCGTTGACGTTCACTCATTTTGAAGTAGCCGCAAATCGTCCGATGTATCGGGGGACGCGTTGCATATATTCCAGCCATTGTGTCCCAAACCTGTTTTTGAGAAACTCTTCTTCCTTCCGCACGATCGAAGGGTGGATAACAAACGTCACTGCAAAGAGAAGGAAGTTCACAATGTGAACCGCAAACAGGCACGAGCCGACGCAGACAAAGTATCCTCCTACGTACATTGGATTCCTGCTCAGCCGGTACATTCCGCGAGTAACGAGTTCGGTCGGTTGTTCCGGGAGCCCCACGGCGGCAGAATCTCTTAACTGCGACAGAGCAAGAATTGTGGTAAAAAGTCCCGCGCTGACGAACACGGCAGCGAGAATTTGCGTGGCGATACTGTCGTAGAGCATCGTATCGAAATTCAGGACTTTCACCAAGAAGAACCTCCAGCAGAAGAACATGGCGACCTTGCCGAGAATCAAGATTGGTATTGAAATCGGACTCTTGCCCATGAGTTCCATAAACGGCTCCTCTGAAAAGGATTAAGGAAGGTACAGCGAATGCGTCCGGGCACCGTTTGGCAGACGCATGACGGTTGGAGCGAACTTGTCCACGACTCGTAGAGCAGCGCGGTTCCGTTTATCCCGGTCTGCAACAGGAATTGATCATTCGTTGCGCAGACAAAAACAACCAGCGCACTTGATAATCGTCGCCAGGTAAGAATGATTCACGCAATTAGTAGTCTCCAAACTTCAATCCTATTATGATATTGAGCCCGCTTAAGTCCCTGTTGGTGACATTGGATTTGGCAATACTGGAATGGTTCGCCTCAAGGCCAAAGGCGGCACAATAGCCGAGGCCGAGTACGAGCTTTTTGGACGTGGTTAAATTCAATTCTGCACTCACTCCTGGCTCAATCATGTAGTAACTTGCCCCGCTGGTGTTCCCGAAATTATCAAAGAGCCCATTCTTAGGATTCTGATAGTCTTTCACTGTGGCGAACCCCAGCATGAGTTGGCCGCCAAAGTGAAGGAGCCGATCAGGTTCCGGGACATATTGAGCTAAGAGTTGGAAGCTGCCATAATTGGTTACAGTGTGGGTCAGATTCCAAAAACCCCCTAACCCTAGAATGACCGACCGATCGATGACGGTCGCCCAATAGACGCTGATGGAGGATCCAATTTCCCTTTGAACTGAATTGGTTTTGAGTTCCAACGACCACAAAGAACCAATTGACACATCGGAACCTGTGAGCGTCTCTGAATCTTGTTCACGGACCTGGTTCGAAAACATGCAAATGCTTGAGAACAGCGAAAGAATGACGAAAGAAAAGACTTTCATTTGTCGTCTCCTGGTAATGTGAACGATCTCTCCGAACACTGCCAAAAAACGCAAAAACCTCTCACGTCAGAATCGACGTCAGAGGTTCCATTGAAAACACACTCACGAAGCCCCCAAGGGCTTGCCGGAAATGTACCCAACTGAAAAGTCAATGGCAAGAATTTGCGGGACACTCCGGTTCGAACAAGATGAACCATGCTGCTCCCTCCCTACTCGCCCGTCGATCATTTCACAATTTACATTCCAAGGATCCTGATTCCTGGAATTCCTACTCCTGAGATAACTTTGCAATTCCAAGAAGTATTTAGGAATAAGTCTCGTTTTGAAAATCTCTTTGTGTTCTGTTCTGCGCTCTCATGTCATTTGTCTGTGTGGTCCCATGGCATAAAAAGTGCAATTGGCCGGCAAAGCGAATCAGGAGAAAGTGCATCGAGAAGTTTGTTACCCCTCTGTAACGTAAAGGAAGGTTCCTATGACACTCACTTTTCAGCCTCGACCCTTTGGAAACACCGGCATGAGTGTAACGCCGCTCGGGATTTCCGCTTCCTACCTGCCTGGAAAGAAGGCCGTGTATGCCGCCGTGGAGGAAGGCGTCAATCTCTTCTTTTCATATGGCTTTGATGCACAGATGAAACGCGCACTACGGGAACTGACCCCCGGGTGTCGCGACAAGTTCGTGCTCGTCACGGGCGCTTACAATTTCAGATGGTGGGCCCAAGACCTCGTCAAGGCATTCGAGAAGCGACTGCGGCAATTCAATACGGACTATATTGATGTATTTCTCTTCATGGGAGTCATGAAACCGGGTGAATTCACACCCAGAGTACAGGAACAGTTGATGAGACTCAAGGAACAAGGGAAAGTCCGCGCCGTTGGCCTTTCCTGCCATGACCGGACTTTCCTCGGCAGCTTTGCTACGAGCGGCACTGTGGATGCCCTGATGTTGCGCTACAATGCAGCCCATAGAGGTGCCGAACAAGACATCTTTCCGCATCTCTCTGCGCACAATCCCGGCATCATCAGTTACACCGCCACCCGCTGGACGTATTTGCTGCGACGCCCGAAAGGTTGGCCAAAGAATTCACGGATTCCTACGGCGGGTGAGTGCTACCGCTTTGTTCTGTCCAATGCAAATGTGCACGTTGCTTTGACTGCGCCAAGAAGCGAACGCGAACTGCGGGAGAACATCGCCGCAGCGCGAAAGGGTCCTCTGGATGAAGACGACATGAGGTTTATGCGCGAGTTCGGCGACGCGGTGCATAGGCAACAGAAATGGTTTATGTGAGACTGTTACAGCTGTCCGCAACAAAAAGGAAATGTAAGCGATGACGGACATAAACAGAAAGCTCCAATTTCAGGGTGAGAAATCCCCTTCGCTTGCCCCGAAGATTGCCATCACAGGCTGGTATCTCATTTGTGTCGCGAGCGCTACATGGTTGACGTTCTTTTCGACGAACGAGGTGGGTCCAGGAGGAAACCCGGGCCGACAAGCAGTCTTGCTCTCCTGCGTCATCATTTACATTGCTAGGGCGGCTTTCACACTGTTTGTTTTCGTGAAGCGAAGGATTCCTTGGTGGGAAGCAGCGTGGGGAGGAAGTCTGATTGGCGTGGTGCTCTTCCTCTTTCTGAGAGACGGCTTCCGGACTCCGCAGATGCTCGGGTTTGTGGACGTCGTGGGGATTCTCCTTTACCTCACTGGGTCCTATGTCGGGACCGCATCGGAGTACTCACGGCATCTCTGGAAAGCCTGCCCCGAGAACCAAGGACACCTCTACATGGAAGGCTTATTCAGATATTGCCGACACATCAACTACTTCGGCGATCTGCTCGTGTTCGGCGGATGTGGCATCCTCACTCGTCAGCTTTGGACGGGGATCGTGCCTCTGGCGATGGGTCTGAACTTCGCTCTCTTTATCATTCCCGCTCATGACGCTTATCTCGCGATGCGATACGGTGGTGAGTTCGACAACTATGTTCAACGGGCCAGGAAGTTAGTGCCGTTCCTCTACTGACGTGTGTCGGATATTTGACAGAGACGATCCTGCATTTGTTGGAATACTTCCACAACGCCAACACTTCTCCGCTTCTTTATTGAACGCACCACATGAAGGAACGAGATCATCCGATGGACCTGCACCTCAAAGTCTGTCGTATTGGCGATCTACGATACGTCCAAAGTCGGACATCGGAACAGTTTATTACCTCTTCCCGAGACTTCTTGGACCTCTTGGCATGGGGCTACGAGCATGGCAGCCATTTATTCATGCTTGAGGAATCGAACTTCCATTCTGGATTCTACGATCTAAGGACAGGGGTGGCAGGAGATGTGTTTCAAAAACTTGTCAACTATGGCGGCAGAATGGCTATCCTGGGAACCTTCCGGATGATCCCAAGCGGGAAGTTCCGTGAGCTCATTTCAGAATCCAATAGGGGTGATCGAGTGAGGTTTGCTGGTGACCAGACCGACGCTATCCGCTGGTTGACCGATGATGCCAATATTCGAGAATTGACAAGATAGTCGGAGGCTTTACTATCGCTTTAATCCCTCCTTCATTGACTGCAGCACTCTGTCAAGCAATTCCTGCCTTTCAGAGGTCGTCATCAACATGTCAAACCGTCCCAGCGACCGTTGAAGCTGCATATAGGCAATGAAGAAATCGTACTGGGCATTTGCGGCGATCAGATCCGCACCTAACGCGGAATTCTGCGCGTCGAGAAGACTCAGAATGGGAACCGCACCGCGTGAGTACGCATCCGTCACAATTTCCAATCCTTTTCGGGCGGCATCCTGTTCCAGCCGTGCCTGCAGAATGGCAAAATGGGCAGCCTTCATCCCCTCCATCTGTATCCTGATCCGGAGAGCAACTTTTTCTTTCACTCCCTCACGCTGGACCTGATACTGTTGCAGACTCTGGCTCGCTTGTTCAGCGCGTGCACTCGTCGAAAAACCCTCAAACAGGTTGAGCGAAAGCCGAATCCCCACATTCCAGTCTATCTGATTCGGCAAAGGTGGAGAAATTGCCGAAAACAATTGGCCAAGATACGGAGGAATTTCTGGTGGCATACTCGGAGGAGGCGCCGGAATATTCGTGAGCTGGAATGGAGACTGTACCGCTGACTTGTAGAACGTGTTCGTATAACCGGCAAACGCCGCAACCGTCGGCAGGAAAAATGAGCTGCGCAACGACGCGAGATTTCTCCCCTGCGCCGCAATGACAGCGTCGAGTTGCCGGACCTCGCTCGATTGAGCAATACCTTCGCGGACAAGATAATCGGTGAGGAGGTCGAAACTCACGGGATCTTCAAGGTAGGCCAAAAGCGTTTTGTCGGAGAGGAAAAATTGCGGATCATCTATCGAGACATCTTCGAGATCTACCAGGTAAACGAGCGGAATATTCAAAACCTGTTTCAATGCCAGCGATACCTGGTTCATCTGTGCGTTCAGATCCATAATGCTTTTTCGGAGGTT
>JBARRO010000027.1:0-4922 GCA_049644265.1 Bacteroidota bacterium | reverse complement strand
GAGATAACCGATGGGAAGGAGAATCATTTATAGGATCAGGAATGACGGCAAGAATGTTGTGGATGAACAGCAATGGGCCGAAATTCTGAGAATCCAGCATTGGTACAATTCGGAGTTCCTCTGGAGCACGGGAAAGATATCCTTCAAGAGGTACATCGCATTCCCGAACACGGAAGAATTCTCCGACTTGAATCAATCTGTTTGGGAAATCCTCGCGGAGCGTCAGAAATCCCTGAGAAGCCAGGGCCTTACAGAACGGCAGATCATTGAACAACTCGAGAAAGACCAATTGGTGTTTGTCAAGTGGGGAGGGTACTTTGATGGCTGCTTGGCCAGTGGTTTCACGCGGGTGGCGGACAACGAGTGGAATGCGTTTCTTGTGTGCGATTTTCTTCTCAAGGCTTCGACAATCTGTCCACGGGCGACAATTCAGGTTGAAGATGAAGGTCAGTTCATTAAGACGGGGACCGTATGGCTCCAGGGTGGTTCTGTTTTACTACCAAGAAACGAATTACGAATTCCTGCGTTCGTTGAAGAAATGCGGGAGGACCGCCACATCTTTTCCATCGTGGACCCCGGGAAGTATCAAAACCATCCCCGTTTTTTCAATAGCATCCCGAATTTCAACGGCCTGCGGGCGCCGGAGCGCCGAACCCTTGTTCAGAACTGGAATTGGCTGGGATATGGCGATTCATACGATTCGGGGGGCGATGACAAGCAGGGATACGACCTCAACAAGAAAGTAAAGGCGTTCCAATTTGTGGAGTAATTTGCACGCTGATGCGATCCCTTGCTTTTCCATGCAAAGTTGGGTATCTTGACTGTACAAACCCCACTTCGAGTGGGGATTTTTTGTCTCACACAGGGTACATTCCATGTATACATTCTCTATTATCGTTGAAGTGCTCGTCAGCATTCTTCTGATGCTTGCCGTCCTCATGCAATCAAGCAAGGGAGGCGGATTGGCAGGAAGCTTCGGGAGCGCAAACATTGGCACGGTGTTCGGTGTTCGAAGGACCTCGGACTTTCTCACGAAGCTGACCCAGGGACTTGCTGCGGCGTTTCTGATTCTTGCTCTCGTGATCAACCTGTGGCTGCTTCCGAAGGGAACGCAAACCCGGGAGAGCGTGATTCAGTCGGTTCCGCCGGCGACGTCTTTGCCCCCAACCCAGACGCTACCCGCAAATCCATCGCCAACGGGGCGGTAAGAAGTCTTGAGTTGCGTCACGTCTGCCATCACTTGACAAGTAACATCTTCCGCGAGAGCAACTTCCCGTTTGCCTCAAGCCGATAAATGTACATCCCGCTCCCTAAGCGGGAAGCGCCAATTGTTGCCGACCGATAGTAGCCCGCTTTCCTCTCCCCATCCAGCAGTGTCGCCACCTCCCGCCCTAGTGCGTCGTAAAGTTTCAGCGTAGCAAGCCCATCCTCTTGAAGCGAGAACTCAATGGTCGTCGTTGGATTGAATGGGTTCGGATAGTTCTGACTGAGTGAGAAAACCTCCGGCGCGACTCCAACCTTGACATCCGCTGCCAGGGAAAATGTGGAATTGCCGGAAGCATCGATCTGCTTGAGCCGGTACGAGTACCAGCCGCAGCGAAGCGACCGGTCATGGAATGAATACGCATGGGACGCTGTTGTGGTTCCGGCCCCGCGAACGAAGCCCACTTTCGCCCAGCCAGCATTTCCCGCAAAGGAGCAAGTGTCCGCATTGATGAACTCAGACGGAAACTGCCTCCGTTGGATTTCAAATCCAAAATTGTTTGTCTCGGTCGCCGTTTCCCAAGTGAGATCTGAATCGAAACGGTTGGAGGTCGCGATGAACGACATTAATTCGACTGCAAGAGGTCCTATATTGTTTAGAAGCACGGAGACGCTGTTGCCCAGCTCGTTGGCAGTGGCCAAATCCGGCCTGCCGTCTCCGTCGAGATCACCGATTGCCACACCATAGGGACCCGTTCCTGTGGTGAAATCAACTGTCGCATTGAATGAACCCGATGTGACGGAACCGGGAGAACTCGTATTCCTCAAAACAGAAACGGAGTTGCCACTAAAGTTGGCGACGGCAAGATCTGGTTTGCCATCACCATCCATATCGCCGATTGCGACAATGTATGGATTCCATCCAGTCATAAAATCAACTTTCGCATTGAATGAGATAAGGCCGGGAGAACTCGTGTTCCTGATCACGGAAACTGTGTTGCTGCTATTATTGGTGACGACCAAATCGAGTTTACCATCACCATCAATGTCGCCGGTTGCGACATCCACAGGATAGGCCCCCGTTGTAGAATCAACGCTCGGGGCAAATGAATCTGATGCAATAGAACCGGGCGAGCTCGTGTTTCTGAACACCGAGACAGTGGCGCTACCAGCATTGGCGACAATGAGATCCGGTTTTCCGTCACCATCCATATCGGCGATTGCGACACCCTCCGGGAATGAGCCCGGTGTAAAATCGACTTTCGAAGCAAATGTAACCAAACCGGGTGAGCTTGTATTTCGGAACACGGATATGGTGCTGCTATTGTAATTGACGACGCTTAGATCCGGTTTTCCATCTCCATCGATGTCACCGATGGCAACCTTCGGTGGATTCGTTCCTGTCGTAAAATCGACTCTCGTGGCAAACGTAATCGAACCGGAAGCACTCGTATTCCTGAACACGGAAACTGAGTTGCTGCCATTATTCGTAACGACCAGATCCAGTTTGCCATCACAGTCCATGTCGCCGATTGCAACAATAGGGGGTTTCGTTCCTGTCGCAAAACTAAGTCTCGTGTCAAACGTGATCGAACCAGGTACACTCGTATTCCTGAACACGGAAACACTACCGCTATTAAAATTGGTGACCACGAGATCCGCTTGCCCGTCACCATCGATGTCACCGAGAGCCACACCGAACGGAGTCGTTTGTGTCGTAAAATCGACTTTCGCTGCCAAGGATCCTGATGTGATAGATGCAACTGTGGTAAAAGTCACGAGAAATGGTTGAGAAGAATATCGGGTTGATCCGTCAACTGTTACGCTAACGGGCTGATAGGTTGCACCTGAAGGGACGATCACAGTCAACTCCGTTGTGGAGGCCCCGGTTACAGCGGCCATCGTCGCTCCGAAAAACACTATGTTGTTCGCAGCAGTTGTACTGAAGTTTGTTCCCGTGATCGTCACCACAGTACCAATCGGACCGTTCCATGGGGTGAATGAAGTGATGGTAGGCTGAGCGTGGAGGGGAGCCGTCATAAAAGCGAGTACCAACAGACTTTCATAAAGTGATTTGATGGTACACCTAGAACGTGTTTCCGAAGACAACAGTCTCATGATTTGACCAGACTCAGTCTGCAAACGTGAATCGCATTGTTGACAACTCATCAACGAGAGAGAAAACAAAGTACCATCATAGGATACGCACCCAGAGCATTCATACGTTTCTTGCTCCCGAAAACACAAAAGCCTCCATCATCTTTCAATTCCGGAGGCCTTCAGTTTCTTGCTTCATCAACATCCCCCTTCAGGATGGGGAACAACAACTCCAGATTAAAGTAGCCTTCCTCTCTTCTAATGTCAATCGAAAGAAGAAACATGCTTCGCACAAATAAGAATCACCAGCTTATAGTTAACCGAAACGAGTTGGAAAACCTTAGTGAACTTCGTTACCTTGAAACCACGCCGATGAGACGAACTCCGGGGGCGGGATCACATCTGATAGAAATCTCTTCGCGTTTTATGCAGGAGATATCAAGCGGCGAAGAAATGTTCTCTCGTACGGCACCCAAACGTACGGTTGGTGAATTTGGTCAAAGGTACAGTTGTTGGCGCTATATTTGGCTCAGTAGGCGGCTCAATGATAGGGCGACACGTTAAGTATCTCATCCGAATCATGACATTGATTGATCGAGTGCGGCCCCGTGATCTTCATTGTTTTCCATCATGTGCATTTAAGCCAACCAATGAGAGTGGCCGAGCCTTAAAGCTTGCCTTGGTACCAATCCTTTCATATATTACAATCTGCAGCTAATTCGTCCTTACTTCCTCCAAACAAATTCCACCCACGGTTCTCCTCTTCGTACTGCAAGGGCCTTGGAAGTCCCGGAACGATCGCAGAGGGTTCACGTTAGTAGCGAAAGTCTCTGCTAATACTTTGCTAATAGTCCGTCCTCAAATGTCTTGGACTTAGGCAAAAGATCACCGCACCCATGGCTCAATTGGTAGAGCAACTGACTCTTAATCAGTGGGTTCCAGGTTCGAGTCCTGGTGGGTGCACAACTGGGCGGTAAGGGGAGCGTAGCTCCCCGTGCCGACCACTTATACATTATCGCAGGATGAAGTTAGTCCTGTTTACCCGCCATGCTTCATCTTTTGGCGGGGTGGGTGCACGATGGAGTAGTTGAGTATTTGAGTAGATGAGTAGTGGAGTGAGCCTCTCCGAACTGTCTTGACCCCCAATAACCTCGCTGTAGACGGAATTGTTGACAGTGAAGCCCTGATTCCCATGGCTTCAGGAGGTCAGCGATGTCCGTCAATCCTCAGCACCTTTCCCTCTACAAGCGTTCCAATGGGGTCTATTACATTGGATACTACCAAGAGGGGCGCCGCAAGTGGAAGACTACTGGATACACAGCCAAACCGGAAGCCCTAAAGGCTCTCACGAGTTTCAAGGAGTTGATTCAGGACCGGCTGCGCTCGGTTTCCTTTGAGGAGTTTGCACTACGGTTCCTTTCCTTTGCAGAGTCTAACCTCGCGCACAAATCTGTTCAGCTCTACAAAACCGTTTTCAAGTCCTTCACTTCCTTCCTGCGGGGCCACTATCTCAAAGAAATTACCCCAGAACTGATTGACCGTTACAAGAGCAAGCGATTGAAAGAGGTCTCTCCGGTGTCGGTGAATATTGAGCTTCGGATGCTGAGGGCTGCCTTTAGTAC
>JBARRO010000026.1:0-4528 GCA_049644265.1 Bacteroidota bacterium | reverse complement strand
GAGCGATTGGAGAAACGCCTTCGGGAGCTCGAGAACAAAATCGACGCTATGGGCCGGTCCACTGCGGCTATCGTGTTCAATCCCCGAACGACGGCGTTTCTCAATTTTGCCGCGAGAGCGGACAACGCGGCAGTATACGACGATCCGGGTACCACCAGGATCAGTGATAAACCATTCCTCAGGACTGTGGAGCTTGATTTTCGCGCACCCGTCGATCCGTACGCGGAAGCGGTGGTCATTATGTCTCTGGAGGATGAAGCGGGGCAGGGGTTCTCCATCGATGCGGAAGAGGCCTATGGTCTGATCAAGCGCCTCCCAATTCTTGAGAGCGCGCCATGGGGAGTGAAGCTCAAAGTTGGAAAATTCCGGGCTCCGCTTGGACAGGACAACAAATTGCACATGCACGATTTGCCCTGGACGACCCGGCCGCTGGTTGTGTCGCGGTTCCTGGGTACGGAACACGGCAACTTTTTCGAATCAGGATTCAATCCCGTGGGGATGGATTTTGAGTTCTTTCTCCCAAATCCGATCCCGGGAACAACGCTCGAGATGAATGCGGATGTGGTTCGGGGCGGGGATCTGGCGCTGACGCAGGGTCATGGCGGAAATCAACCGGCGTTCATGGCGCATCTGAACCTTGCTGCCGATTGGAACAATGAACACCTGCTGGTTCTCGGTGCAAGCGGATATCAAAACGGCGGAGTCAGTTCAACGAGTCTGCTCGTGGCGGATGCCCTCTACAAATGGGCGCCGACAGAGCGTCGTGAATCGCGGTCATTCGTCGTAGGCGGTGAAGCCTTCTTTGGCAGACACTCCTATCCCGATTCCGCGTTTATTCAAACGACCATAAACCCGCTCGGTTGGTTTGCATACACCCAGTATCAGTTCTCTTACTGGCTGTATGGCGGGCTGCGCTACGATGACGTCCAGGAACCTGCGAACAGCAAACTGAAGACGACCTCGATCGCGGCGTACGCGAGCTACTACACGACAGAGTTTCTTCGGTTCAGAGTTGGGTACGAACATCGGTTGAGCGACATCCCGGCTCAGAACAACGTCAACAGCATTATTCTCGAAATCAATTTTGTTTTCGGCTCGCACCCCACGGAACCTTATTGGGTGAATCGTTGAGATCGATTCTATCATTCTTATCGAAAAGGAATATGTCATGAATATCCGCAAGGTCATCACCTGTTGTCTGCTCGTACTGTTTGCGGCAGGCGTGGGATTCGCGCAGGAGAAGAAACTCAAAGTCATCACAACGCTGAACTACCTCCGGTCGATCACCCAGGAAATCGGAGGAGACCGTGTCGACGTGGTTGCTCTGGCCAATCCGCGCCAGGATCCCCACTACGTCACGCCCACACCGCGGATGAATCAGATCACCAACGAGGCGGATCTGTTCATTGAGCATGGCTTGTCACTCGACTTGTGGTCGAAGAACGTTCTCGATGCCTCCGGGAATCCGGGAATTCAGCCAGGGGCGCCGGGTCATCTGGTCGCAACGGTCAATGTCCCGGTGAAGGAGCTTCCGACAGAAGTGTCTCGTGCGTGGGGTGATATCCACCCCCAGGGGAATCCGCATTGCTGGCTCGATCCGCTCAACGTGCGCATTATTGCGGAGAATATTGCCGATCGTCTGGCGACGGTTGATCCGCAACACGCTGCGTTGTACGAATCCCGTCTTGCGGAGTTCAAGAACCATCTTGATGTCGCGATGTTCGGCGAAGAGCTCGTCAAGGCAATGGGGAAGAAGGGTGGAGATATTCTCACGAGAAAGGAAAGGAATGATGAGCTTGAATCATGGCTGAAGTCCAAGAACCTTGATTCAAAATTAGGGGGATGGAAGGGGATGGCGCGAGCCCTTCACGGAAAGAATGTTGTGACCTACCATAAAACGTATGCCTACTTCGCAGACCGGTTTGGATTTACCATTGCAGCAGAGCTCGAAGAGAAACCCGGAATTCCTCCTCCGCCGCAACGAAGGGATGCCATCGTGGAGCAAATCAAGCGGGACGGCGTGAAAGTCATCCTGAACGACAATTTCTACTCTCGCGAGGCCGCAGATTATGTCGCGAGCAAAACCTCCGCGAAGGTGTTCATCACCTACATTGATGTCAATGCCACGGATGAGGTGAACAGCTACGACAAGCTGATCACGTATTTGCTCGAACATATTGCGGATGCAACAAAGTAATCAAAAAGGACCCGTCGAATGATTGATGATCTCTTTTATCTGCCGGCCAGTATGCTCTGGCCTCTTGTCGCTTGTCTTGTGTTGACCGGCATCCATGTATATCTCGGCGTGCACGTGATCGCGCGGAAAGTCATCTTCGTCGACCTTGCGCTTGCCCAGATCGCCGCGCTCGGTACTGTGATCGGCGTGCTGCTCGGTTATGAAGCCGGAAAAGACACGACGCAGTTGTATTTGTATTCCCTGACGTTTACGATTTTCGGTGCTTTCATTTTTTCCGTTACGAAAATGAAGGGGGAAAAGGTGCCTCACGAGGCGATTATCGGAATCGTGTACGCCGTCACCTTTGCGGCGACGATCCTGATCCTTTCACGGAGCGCTCTGGGACCGCAGGAACTCGACCACATCATCAAAGGTGAACTGCTCTGGGTTCAGGCGCCCACGGTCATCAAGACGGCGTTGATCTATGCATGTGTCGGAGCGTTTCATTTTGTATTCCGGAAACATTTCATGGCAATTTCATTCAATCCTGAAAGCGCGGAAGCAAGCGGTACGAGCGTGCGGCTGTGGGATTTCCTCTTTTACATGTCGTTTGGGTTCGTCATCACAAGTTCCGTCGCCATTGCGGGCGTGTTCCTCGTGTTCAGCTATCTTGTCATTCCGGCGGTGGGAGCGATGCTGCTTTCGGAACGCCTGAGTACCCGGCTCACCATCGGATGGGTCGCGGGTTCGGTCATCAGTTTTATCGGCGTCAAACTTTCGTATGCAACCGGATTGCCGACAAGCCCGCTCATCGTCGTCGTTCTCGCGCTTGCCCTGATTGCCAGTGCGGTTGTTCGTTATGTCCGGATGAGCCCGAAGAAAATGCTTGCCGTTCGGAATATCCTGGCTTCGTGCATTGTTGCAGGGATTTTCGTTGCAGGAGTGATTTTGTTGCGCAAACCGCAGGAAGATCCGCTTGAGCACGATATTCACATGCTCGTCAGCAAGATGAGCACGGAACGGTTGACGGCTCTGTCGAACCTGGAATCGCATATTGACCAGAAGGGGCGGTGGCTGGCCTCGGTCCTCGAGAAGCTGAGCGATGAAGATGCGCAGGTCCGGAAGGGAGCAATTGAACTTCTCACGAAGGTGAAGGAGACAGGAAGCTCTTCCTCCATTGCCATGCGATTGGATGACAGGTCCGATGAAGTACGAAAGGCTGCTGCAGAGGCTCTCGGCCGCATCGGAGGACGTTTGGAAAGTCAGAAACTCGTCGATGCCGCTGCAAAAGAGGAAGACGAAGAAATGAAGGTTGAGTTTCTGAAGACAGCGCTTGAGCTGGGCAACCCGAATGCCGTTGTTCCGCTTATATCGGTTCTCAAACAAGGCAGTGTGTTTGCAGACGATGCGTACGACGCCATCAGAGGCCACGTGCAATTCGAGTTCAGGAAGAACGAAGGGGAGAAACTTCTCCGTTGGTGGGGCGAAAATGCCCAACGTATCCAATGGGAGGGAGGGACCAAGACATTCCATAAACCACGATGAAAGAATGTTCAAATCTTCGTATGTTCTTGTCGGAGGAAGATAAATATGGATCAGCACAAGGTCGTCGTTGTAACGGGCGGAGGCGGAGCACTGGGCTCCGTCGTTGCACAAACCTTCCTGACAAAAGGGCATGCGGTAGCGGTCACTGTTCGCAGTGAAGAAGAACGGACCAGACTTGCACCGGCACTCAAAGAAAAGGCTCTTGTCGTTCGCACGGATGTAACGGACGAAAAAGATGTCCGGGCCCTCTATGATACCGTGATGCGAAAACATTCAAGGGTCGATATTGCCGTCAACACGGTTGGCGGATTTCTGTCAAAGAAAAACCTTACCGACGTCGCAGTCGATGAGTGGGAGCGAATGTTCTCCATCAACCTGCGTTCCGCATTTCTTTGCACACGTGAAGCTCTCCGTCGAATGAAGGGGTATGGTCGCATCATCAATATCTCAGCCATGGTTGGGCTCAAACCCACGGCAGGGCGGGCTCCGTACGCCATCTCCAAGGCAGGGGTGACCCTCCTGACGGAAATTGCAGCCGAGGAAACGAAGGGAACCGGAATTACAGTCAATGCCATTGCTCCCAGCATCATAGCGACTGAGGCAAACAAGAAATCCATGCCGGAGGAAGATTTTACACAGTGGGTGACCCCCGAGCAGATCGCCGAAACAATGCTCTACCTTTGTTCGGACGACGCAGCATCAATTTCAGGAACAACGATCCGGGCGTTTGGAGGCGTCTGATTGCCGAGTGGCGGGAGGATATTCTTTTTGCTATATTCATGTGTGGAAATTCCGACGGATCAATTC
>JBARRO010000025.1:0-18762 GCA_049644265.1 Bacteroidota bacterium | reverse complement strand
AAGGAACACCAAGGAGTGGATTCTGTCCAAATTCAAAACATTCTTCGTGTACATTCGTGTTATTCGTGGTACTATTTTGCTTTTTCAACAACCTGCTAGATGAAAGGGATGGACAATGAAACTTTCGGGTGACGGAAAACTCCTCCGCATTTTCATCGGAGAATCCGACAAGGTGCAGCATCAATCGCTGTTTGAAGCGATCGTTCACGCTGCCAAGGATCGGGGACTGGCGGGGACCACGGTGGTGCGCGGAATCGAGGGGTTCGGTGCGGATAGCAGGATCATCCACACCGCCAAAATACTCCGTCTGTCTGAAGACCTTCCCGTCGTCGTGGAAATTGTCGACACGGAGGAACGAATCAAGACATTCCTGCCGGAGGTGGATAGGTTGATTGGAGCCGCAGGCTGCGGCGCCATGGTAACGATGGAAAAAGTGGAAGTGATCCGCTATTCCACGGGGAAAGAAAAAAGCTGATAATAACGTGCAGCAACTGCAGTGAATCCCGCACGCTCTACGCGTGTTTGATGAGAATTCCTTCCAACACGTTCGCCGCATCTTCACACTTATCCGTTGCAGTCTCCAGTCCGACGTAAACCTCTTTAAGCTTGATAATTTCCACCGGGTTCTTTTCCTTCATGAACAGGTCCGCGACGGCCTTTTCAAACACGCGGTCCGCGTCGTTCTCGTATTCGTTGATCTTCAGAAATACCTCCTGCATCTCATCAAACTGCTTGAAATCCCTCAACAGCGTCACTCCCCGGGCGAGTACACTGATCGATTTTGCCAGGATCGTTATAAGCTCCGCCATCGGCTTGGGCGGTTTCTTTATGCCATAGAGAGTCAATCGCATCACGGAACCGTCGATATTATCCATGACATCGTCCAGAGCCGACGCCAGCTGGTGGATGTCTTCCCGGTCGATCGGCGTCACAAATGTCGAGTTCAACTCTTTGAAAATCCTGTGCGTGACTGCGTCCCCCGCATGCTCCAGGTCCCTGATCTTGTCGATCACGGCATTCAGTTGAGCCGAGGTCTTGGCGGCCGGAAGTTTCTGCATCCATTCCGCCGCAAGAATCAGATTCTGAGCAGATTCGTCGAGCAAGTGAAAGAACTTTTCGTCAGTTGGAAGCAACATGTGGATCAGTCTGTCAAGTTTCATGGTCGTTCCCTGTCGTTGTTGGGAATACTGTAGTGGTGGTGAGTTCCCGGCTTCACGAGATCATTGCCCCAGGCGTTTTTGAAAGTCGGCATGCTCACGAAGGATTTCCTCCGGGAAACGCTTGCCGAATTGTCCATAAAACGCACTCATTCCCTCCGTTGCGCCAAGCCACCCTTTTTTGTCCACCGCCGTGAGTGTGTCCATCGTTCCTGGCGCGAGCGAAAGTCCTTCGAGATCAATGGCATCGGGCGTCGGCATGTATCCTAACGCCGTCTCCTTCGCCTTTCCCTTCCCTTCCAGGCGCTCCAAAATCCATTTCAGTACGCGAATATTCTGCCCGTACCCCGGCCACATGAATTTACCCGACTCGTCCTTCCGAAACCAATTGACCCGGAAGACCGCCGGCGGATTCTTCAATCGCTTTCCCATGTCGAGCCAGTGACGGAAATAATCAGCCATATTGTATCCGCAAAACGGGAGCATCGCCATCGGATCGCGACGTACAACGCCAACCGCCCCGGTCGCCGCGGCCGTTGTTTCCGCACCCATTCCGGAACCCATGAACACACCGTGCTGCCAGTTGAATGCCTGATACACCAGCGGAATCATGACGGAGCGCCTGGAACCGAAGATTATCGCCGAGATCGGCACACCTTCAGGATCTTCCCATCGGGGTGAAATCGACATGCATTGACGCGCAGGTGTTGTAAACCTTGAATTCGGATGCGCCGCTTTGTTGGAGTTCGTCCAGAGTTGACCCTGCCAGTCGAGAAGTCCCGACTTGGGGTCCGTGCCAATTCCCTCCCACCACGGTTCCTTGTCCGTCGTCATTGCAACATTCGTGAATATCGTATTCTTTCGCACCATGTCCATCGCAACGGCATTCGAAGCATAGCTCGTGCCCGGCGCCACCCCAAAAAAACCTGCCTCCGGGTTGATCGCGCGCAGCTGACCTTCCTTATCGATATGCATCCATGCGATGTCATCGCCCACTGTCCAGACCTTGTATCCCTGGTCCTCCAGGGCCGACACCATCATCGCCATGTTGGTTTTCCCGGAAGCGCTCGGGAACGCAGCTGCAACGTACGTGACTTTCCCTTGCGGGTCGGAAATGCCGATGATCAGCGTATGCTCCGCCAACCATCCTTCCTCCCGCGCCATCCAGCTGGCAAGGCGCAGCGCGAAACACTTCTTTCCCAGCAGTGCGTTTCCTCCGTACCCGGACCCGACGCTCCAGATCAACCGCTCTTCCGGAAAGTGCAGGATAAAACGGCGATCAGGCGAAAGATCGCCAAGCGAATGCAATCCGGGGACGAATTCGCCGTCCTTTTCGAGATGCTCGAGTGCCGGTCTTCCCACGCGCGTCATGATATGCATATTGGCTGCGACGTAGGCGCTGTCTGTGATCTCCACGCCCACCTTGCTGTACGGAGAACCGACGGGACCCATGAGATAGGGAATGACATACATCGTCCTCCCCTTCATGCTCTTCGCAAAGAGTGGCCGCACTTTTTCCTTCGCATCGCGGGGAGACATCCAGTTGTTGTTCGGACCGGCGTCCTGCGGATTCGTCGTACAGATGAAGGTCAGATTTTCCGTTCTCGCAACATCGTTCGGGTTGCTCCGATGGAGGTAACAGTTCGGATAGGTCCGTTCATTCATGGCAAGGAGAGTGCCATCTGCCAGCATGGTCTGGATGAGGCGCTCGTATTCCCCCGGCGATCCATCGCACCAGGAAATATTATCGGGTGTCGTCAATCGTGCGGATTCATCAACCCAACGCTGCAAATCGGAGTTCATCGAACCGGGGTCTCCTTGGATAGTCGGGGATCGTTACACTGAGGTCACAGAGAAACGAGGAGCACACAGAGGTTTATGGCAAAGCAATTATTAAAGTTACCCACTCTCACATCTTTCCTCTGTGACCTCTGCTCTTCCCTGTGTCCTCTGTGTAGTTCTTTATTAATTAGTTACACAGAGATCACGGCGAAACGAGGAGGACACAGAGGTTTAAGTCGAGTTGTTTTAGGGGGTTTCTTACTCTTTAATATCTCTTCTCTGTGATCTCTTCTCTGTGAACTCTGTGTAATATTCTTTTTCAAGACCGCGCTTGCCACGACCGGACTTTTGAGAGCTCAATTCGCACTTCGTCGCCGAGCACCGTGCTCGGAATCGGGTCAGGATAAAATTTCTGGCAGCATGCGTATGCTTCAAGGCTCGAGGCATTCCAATACGAAGGGCAGTTTGCGCAATGGATATTCTCGCCTTCGAGATAAAAATCCGTCGACCGACAGTTCTCGCTGAGACTCATTGCCGTCACCAGTCTTCCGCTCGGCGTAATGTAGGCAAGGATTGGCACCGGTTGCTGATTCGTCGGGTCGTAAAACCGGACAATCCTCTTTTCTGCAACCTCTTTCAAAGAAATAATGAGGAAGGGGCCTTCAATTCTTGCCTGGACCGGGGAACTGGGAATCTTCTCATTTCCATAACTCTTTGCCTGAAGAACGTCCGGCTGTTTTTCGATGACCGGATGATAGGTGCGAAACGCGTCCCGATAGAAGGACAACACACCCACAACGAACACCAGGACAATCCCTGCACGGAAAACCCATCCAAACCGTGAACGTCCTTTTTCAACGACGGGAGTCTGCTCTCCGGAAAGGCTGGATCCGCAGTGGGGGCAAAAGGCGGCTTCGACCGCGACTCCCGAACCGCAGGTTAGACATTGTTTCGTCGACTCCTGCATATTAACCCATCCTCGTCATGATTTTTCCCGAAGCAGCATGCTCGTTCCTTCGGTATTCGCCGATCATTTTTTCCACTTGTTGAATCCCCTCCAGTACCTCAGTTGCAGTTGACCGGAGCACAGCAACATGCCCCATTTTCCGTCGCGGTTCGATCCGTTTCTTCCCGTAGAGGTGCAGCTTGGTGCCCGGAATTTTCTGCAACGCGGAAACATCCAGTCGTTCCAGATGTTTCCCAAGGAGATTGACGATCGCGCACGGACTCAGAAGTTTCGGTTCCCGCATCGGAAGTCCCGTCACCACCCTTACCAGCGCTTCGAACTGCGAAAGATCACAACCGTCCAGAGAGTAATGGCCCGAGTTATGCGGACGCGGTGCAAGCTCGTTGACCAGAACTCTACCGTCTTTTGTCACGAACATCTCGACACAAAGAATTCCGACGATGGCAAATCGTTCAATAACGGACCGGGCCAGCGCAGTTGTTTCCGCCCGAATCCGGGAATCGACTTCCGCCGGCACAATCGAAGAGTGCAGGATGTTCTCCCTGTGGACATTCTGTGCAACAGGATAGTCCCAGATTCCTCCGTTATCATCCCGCGCGACAACGACGGAAAGTTCACAGGATAGTTCAAGGAATTTCTCAACAGCATACTCGGTGCCCGGTTTCCAGCGATGCGCAAAGGCAGCGACTTCTTCAGGGGATGAAACAATCTCCTGTCCTTTGCCATCATAGCCGGCGCTGGTCGTTTTGAGGACGACCGGTAATCCGATCCGATCGATGGCATCGTGCAGCTGCCGCTCGTTGACGACGATTGCATAGGCAACAACCGGAAACCCGTTTCGTTGAAGTTCTTCCTTCTCGATTCGCCGGTTCTGCGACACGCGGAGGATGTCGCTGCCCGGTCGCACACGCCTGTGCGATTCCAGCATGCGCACCACGGAAACATCGATGTGCTCGAATTCATACGTGATGACGTCCGCTTTGGCAGCCAACGAATCCGCTGCTGCCGTGTCGGAAAATGGCGCTGTGATAATCTCGTCGGCAAGCCGTCCGGCCGGGCAATCCGGATCGGGGTCCCATGCGATGCTTCGGAATCCCATGCGCTGGGCCTCACGACTCGTCATCATGCCGAGCTGTCCGCCGCCAATAATTCCGATGACTGCAGGAGGAAGCGCCGGTCGTGTCATACTTTCATCGAGAGCGCTTTCTGTTCGAGCGAGGCGCGGTACTTCTTCAGCTTGTCCGCGATATCGGGGTACTTCCCGCCGAGGATTCTCAGAGCCAACAGGCCGGCATTCGCACTGCCGTTCACGGAAACGGTCGCCACCGGCACTCCCGTCGGCATTTGCACAATCGATAGCAGAGAGTCCAGGCCATTCAGCGCCTTTGTTTTCACGGGAACGCCGATCACGGGAAGGGTGGTCTTGGCAGCAAGCATACCGGGCAGATGGGCCGCGCCTCCCGCTCCGGCGATGATGACTTCGATCCCACGTCGGGCAGCCTTTTCAGCGTAGCGAAACATGTGGTCGGGTGTGCGGTGGGCAGATACAACCTTGAATTCGCAGGGAACTCCAAACTCCCCGAGCATCTTCCGGGCGGGTTCCATGGTCTCGGCATCGGAGGAACTCCCCATGACAATGCCAACAATCGGTCGCCGGTCGGAAACTCTTTTTTTTCTCATGTTTAGGAAAGCGGGAATGGAGATCCGAAAACAGACGCGGAGTTATTTTTTTCCAGCCAGAACGACCAGGTTTGCAATCAAGGCGGCAGTGGCGCCGGCGCCGAAACCATTATCAATATTCATGACAGTCAACCCGGGTGAGCACGATTGAAGCATGGACATCAGGGCTGCTTCCCCCTTCCCTCCGTAACCGTATCCGTTGCTCGTGGGAACTCCGATGACCGGTACCGGGATGACGCCTTTGACAACTGATGCGAGAGCCCCCTCCATGCCGGCCACAACGACCACCGCGGCGACTTCCTTCTCGAGAATCGTCTCGACGGGTTTCATCAGGCGATGAATGCCGGCGACGCCGACGTCGTAAAATGTAAACGTTTCACAGCCCATAACCTCGGCTGTCACCTTTGCTTCTTCGGCGACCGGGAGATCGGCCGTGCCTGCGGCAAGGATCGCGATTTTTCCGCCTGTGGATTTCGGTTCGTACTTCGGATTGCGGGTGACAATGGTTCTTCCGGTCTGATTGTAGGAAACGACGAATTCGGAACCGAGCGAGTCCTGCACCGCGGCGGCGCAGGAGGTACTGACCCTGGTCGCCAGTCCGATGCCATTTTTTTCTGTAAACCCCCGGAGCATCCCGATTACCTGTTCGGGATTCTTTCCTTCGGCAAACACGGCCTCGGGAATTCCCGTTCGCTGCGCCCGTTGCAGGTCGAGGCGGGCAAATGTTTCGAGAATTTCAAGTTGTCCGAAGTGTTGGTGCGCCATTCTGATTATCTGAAGGGATACAGGAGTCAATATACGTGAAAAACTTCAAAAGACCAGCAACAAATTCCCGGCCGATCGGCTTGTTGACTCAATCCCCCGCCGCCTTCCTGAGCCGTTCCATAACCGCGGCACCAATACCCTCTTCCGCAACGCCCTCCACCAACAGAACCTCGACACCCTGTTCATCCATCGCTCGTAACGCACTGAAGAATTCTTTTGCGTAGAGAGTAGGGTCGCCACTTAACCTGATTTGTCGCTTCTTCGTTTGCAGTGCCACAGAGTGTACAATCGAACCGACAATCTTTCCCTGAGTTTCGGATTTCTTGATACGATCAAGAAATTCTTCCTTGTTTCCCGAAGGGATCAGAATCACCCGCGCCTTCGGCGCATAATGCCGGTACCGGGTACCGGGAGAGCGACGCAAGATCTCATGTTCTTCAGTCGTGGCGACGCGGCCTATAACGCCCTCAATCTGCTCTCGCACAAGTCCTCCCTCGCGAAGAATCACGGGTGGATCAACGGTAATGTCAAGGACGGTCGATTCGACTCCGATCAGACTCGGACCTGCGTCAAGGATCATATCAATTTTCCCGTTCAAGTCATCCTTGACGTGTTTGGCAGTCGTTGGGCTCGGTCGCCCCGAAAGGTTTGCACTCGGCGCAACAATCCCGCGACCGAACTCCTTAATCATAGCGAGCGCAACCGGATGATTGGGAAACCTTACGGCCGCCGTTTGGAGATTGGCCGTAACAATTCCAGGCACACCAGGGAGAGCATAAAGCACAAGCGTCAACGGACCGGGCCAGAATGCTTCAGCCAGCCTCGATGCAATTGGAGGAACGCGTTCGGTGATTGAACCGAGCATTTCCAACAACGCGATATGAATAATGAGAGGATTATCAGCAGGGCGGCCTTTGGCAAGAAACACCTTCTTCACCGCCTCAACGTTGAACGCATCCGCCCCAAGACCATAGACTGTTTCCGTCGGAAACGCGACGAGTCCTCCACCACGAAGCACCGCGACGGCTGAACCAATAATTGATGGGTCCGGATTTGACGAGTCGACGGGGATGATATCGGTCTGCATCATGTGACCACGGAACACACAGAACACGCGGAAAAAGAGTTAGATTGAAGAATGGCTCGATGTCAGCACGAATCGTTCGAACTCCAGTTTCGGATAATGGCCAAAGTTCACTAAGAGGCCAAGCTGAAATCGCGTGATGTTCAAGTAGTTGAGAATTTGCGCCCGGTGTTCATTGACGAGATTCGAAGCCGCTTTCAGTTCGACAATGACCTTGACATAGCAGAGTAAATCAGGCCTGAATCTTTGTCGCAGCTCATGATCAAAATAGTGCAGTTGGAGCTCGGCCTGGGACCTAAGAGGGATGCTTTGAGTGAGAAGTTCAATTTCGAGACATTCCTGATAGATCGATTCCAGAAACCCGCACCCCATATGTTCATACACTTTGAAGCAAGCTCCCAGGATCGAATAGCTCTCTTTTGCCAGTATTAGACCCGACATGCTTTCCCCCTCTGTAGATAGGTTTTACTATTCCGTGTGTTTCGCGTGTTCCGCGGGCATGTTTCTAAAGAGTTTTAAACCGTTCAAACGATTGACGGCAGGAGTCGCAGTAGAAAATCTGTCTGCAGAGTGTGGGACCGAACGGACTTTCGATGTGCGTCCGGTCGGAGTTGCAGTGCGGGCAGAGGACCGCGAGCGCACTCGAGAGGTCGACATGAACCGGTGCAGGGGGCGCAATTCCGAACGTGCGAAGTTTCTCGCGCGCAACCGGGTCGAGCATATCGGACGACCACGCGCCGCTGAGGTTCTTCTTTACCTGGACAGACGTGAATCCCTTCTCAAGGAGCTTCGCGCGGATGTCGGCCTGGATCTGGTCCATCGCGGGACATCCCGCAAACGTGGGCGTGATTTCCACGCTGACAGTACCGCCATCGAGCGTCACGTTCCGGACGATCTTCATGTCGAGAACGGAAAGCACGGGAATCTCCGGGTCCGAAACTTCGCCGAGTGCCTCCCACACCTCTTCGATCGAATGCACGTTATTCACCATGTTCCACCCGGCGCAAGATGATACACTGCCTGCAGATCCTTCACAAGCTGTTTCAGGTGTTCCGTGTGGTTCCCCGTCCTTCCGCCGTATTCAGGTTTGCAGCGAAGAATCCGGTTGCCGTCGGCACCCTCGACCGGTGCTTTCAGAGACGCGGATGTCAGAACCGGAAGAACGCTTTCCAGCCATTGTTCCCGGACTTGACTGTTCGAGATCATGACGCCTGAATTGACAAGTTCTTTCTCCTGAGCGAGCTCTTCAAACATCCCAAGGGCCTGGGGAAACGCGGCATCGACCGCCTGCTGCATCCGTCGATGACTTTCTTCCGTAGCGTCGCCGAGGCGTTCCACGAGACCCTGCGTGTGGATGAGATGATACGCCTCTTCCTTCAGAATCTTCTCTGCCGCTTCCTTTATTGGTTTGTAGGAACTGGTCGCCAGGCCGGCAAGGCGGACCCGCTCAGCTGCATCGAAGAGATATTGCCGAACGACCGCGTATGCAAAATCCCCTTTCAGATACGTGACGAATCGGGCACAGGTGAAGTCCCCCCATTGCCGCTCAAATCCCATTGAATCAGGATTTCTTCCTGTTAAGACTTCCAGAAGCGAAAACCAGATGAGCGAATGCCCGATCTCATCCTGCGCGATGTTGGAAAATGCAATGTCCTCTTCGAGGATCGGGGAATGGCCGGTCCATTCCGAATCGCGGTGGCCAAGCACAAACTCGTCGTCGGCCAGCGCAAGCAGCAGTGTTACAAGAGGGGCGTCAGAAGGATCCCTTGCGGAGACAGCACTCATCGGTCGGGAGCGTCAAATGCCTTGGGGTCGCGGTAACTCTTGTCGGTAGAGTGCACAAAGAAGGTGTCGTCGCTGTAGTCGGTGGCCGTGATGTCCCTGGTCCGGACAACCCACAAGCTCGAGCACTTCAATCGTCGGGCGAACTGATCTCTCGCAAGCTGAAGAGCCATTTGCGGGTCCGGCGCGTGGACAGAGCCAACGTATTCATGCGGATCACCGCGTTTCGATTGATGAAACACCTCGTATGTCTCCCATTGAGTGTCCATCAGGCAGGCCTTCCGGCTGCTTGCAGTTTCAGCGATTTCTCGGCGAGCGCCTCACGAACCCATCGTCCTTCCTCGTGCGCGGTGCGACGAACCTGAAGTCGTTCCTTGTTGCAGGGTCCGTCGCCGTTGACAACCCGCTTCAGTTCTTCCCAGTCCGGCTGCGTGTACCGATAGTGCCCCGTCTTTTCATCATAGACACAATCCTTATCGGGAATATCAAAACCAAGGGCCCGGATCTGCGGGACGATGAGGTCGATAAACTCCTGACGGACCTGCTCGTTCGTCTTGGTCTTGATTCGCCAGCGCATCGCCTGCTGCGTGTGGGTGGACATCGTGTCCGGCGGCCCGGACATCATGAGCGTCGGATACCACCACCGGTTGACCGCATCCTGGGCCATGGATTTCTGCGCGGCGTTCCCTTTTGCCAGGGCAACGACGATGTCATATCCCTGCTTGATGTGAAATGATTCCTCGTAGCATATTCGTTTCATCGCTCGTGCGTACGGTCCGTACGACGATTGGGCAAGCATGGTTTGATTCACCACCGCCGATGTGTCCACGAGCCAGCCGATCACTCCGACATCTGCCCAGGTTGGCGTCGGATAGTTGAACACGTTGGCGTACTTTGCCTTGCCGCTGATTAATTCTTCCATCATCAGCTCGCGTGATTTTCCGAGCGTTTCCGCAGCCCGATAGAGCAACTGCCCATGACCCGCCTCGTCCTGGACTTTTGCGATCAGCGTGAGCTTCCGTCTGAACCCCGGCGCATACGGAATCCAGTTCCCTTCCGGCAACTGACCCACGATTTCGCTGTGCGCATGCTGGCCGATCATGCGTATCAGATTCTTGCGATAGTCGTCCGGCATCCAGTCTCCCGGCTCGATTTTCTCGCCCCGCCCCACACGTTCCTCAAAATCGGCAAGCTTCTGTGCGTCTGTTTTTTGGTCCATCGGGAAGTTGAATTGGAAAATGAACGATTCTGACGGAAATATAGTGATTTTTGCGGTCGAAGCAAAATCGGGAATCACGAATCACACGAATGGCACGAATGCCGCGAATACAACGAAAGAGATTATGGAGTTTTTCCCCCTCATTCTTCCATTCGTGTTATTCGATCAATTCGTGCCTACGCGCCGAAGTGATTGCACGCAATCAACTTCCTAGAAATCGCTCCGGCACGCAGGCGTGTCATTCGTGTTCATCAACCACGAAAGGCACAAAGCATACGAAGAAGGGAATAAGGTCAGGAGTATGTCAGAAGCAACTTACCGGCGGCAATCAAGAGGACAAATGCCAGAAGTCTTCGCAGAGTTAAGCCCGAGAATTTGTTTGCCCCCGCGTAGGATCCTGCCAGCCCGCCGAGAAATGCCGCGAGGAGAAATGGAAGCATCGGCCCAAATTCAAGGCCGCCGCGGAGGAAGCGCCCTCCGAGTCCCGCGATCGAATTCACAACAATGAATAGCGCCGATACGGCTGCAGTTTGCTTCGTGTCTGCCCACTTCATAAGGATCATGATGGGACTCAGAAATATGCCTCCCCCAACACCGACCACTCCAGAAAGGAGTCCTATGCCGGCCCCAACAGGAAGCGACACAACGAGGACCGGACGACTCGTCCCTGGTCCGGTTCCAGAATGAGATTGACGAATCGCAAGACGAACAGCGGCGAACAACAATGCACCAGCGAGGAGGAGAAAATATGTCCGGTCGGAAACGTGAATCGCACCTCCCAGCAGCGCTGCAGGAATGGAGAGCAGGATGAACGGCCAGGCAAGGTTCATCGATAAATGGCCTGCCCTCGCATAAGCATAGAGCGAAAGTCCCGCGACAAGCACGTTGAGGACAAGCGCGGTGGTGGACATCATGGCGGGAGCAACTGCAAAAAGCGAAAGGGCTGCGAGGTAGCCCGAAGCTCCACCGTGACCAACGCTCGAATAAAGAGCTGCAACAGTAAAGATGAGCGCTGAAACCGCCAGAAGAGTAGACGTATCCATTGACTACCGGTTCAGAGCGATGCGCACGTTACTTGCGCTTTTTCGCCCGACTCGTCCCACGGGAGGCGGGTCGCCTTTGCGCAGGCTTTCGGGGACGTGGCTTTTTTGCCGCGGAGACAATTGGGTGAAGTTGAGGCTGAGGTCGAGGTTGAGGTTGAGGTTGAGGTTCGGGAGATTGCGTTGGCGCAAATGCAAGAGTTTCCTGCGCTTCATGGACTTCTGATTTTGTTCTGTACAAATCCAGTTCGCTCGCAAATGTGAGAATGCGAGTCCAAACACGCGCTGCGACAAACACTTGTTGAAAGACAAACCCGGCGAAAATCCCCCAGCCGCTTATCATGGTGAGATGGTCGGAGAGAAGCCAATATCCTGCAATGAGAACAACGGAGATGACTACCAGGCTCAGTTGAAGGCCAAAGGTGCTCAGAAAATGGCGGACCACAAATCCCATGGATTGCCAGGCGGTCTTCAGCATGCTCTTTCTATCATCCAAAACCGTCACAATCTTGGCATAGTCAGACATCATCAGAACAATGAGAACCGGAATAAAAAAAACGAAGACAAAGGCAATGGTAAGTTTGATCGACGGCACTTCGGTCACGTCATTCTCAGTCAGGGAGGAGTGGAGTATCCCGAGGACGAAGAACATCACGAAACTTACGAGCACCAGCAGGATCCCGAAGATGAGGAAGAGTCGAAAGAACCTTGAAATGTACGCACCGCACGACTCGAAGAACGAGGCGAAAGAAAACGACTGGCCTTCGACCGATGCGATCACGCCACCCGCAAAAAACACATTCAATACCATGGAGAAGAGGGCGAACCACACGACCTGCGCAATCACCGGCGCCAGCACATGGTGCTGACCCAACGCCAGATCCGAGTAAACCGTATAATCAAATCCCTCCAGGAGTTTCTCGACAGCCATGGAGTTGCCCAACGCCCAGTCGATGGCAGTTTTGAATCCCACTGTCACCAACGCGGCAAGAAGGAAATTAGCGAGATACAAAACGACGAGCACACGGAACATGTTCGCAGAGCTGCGGAATCCGGAACTGAGGGCTTGTGTGATGGACATTGTCGGTACCTGAATTAAAAGATGGCTGCGGTCTGAAGAAGATTCTGGACCCAGAACATGAATTTCGCTGTGTATCTCCAGACCGGTGCGGTCGGCGGAACTTGTGTTTTGCTGTTGTTGATCGTATTGATATCGATGGCGAGAACCTCATCGGGGTCGACTTTCGCCCAAAGAATTCTCTCGGTCCCACGGTACTTGAAATCCTTCCATCGGGCTTCTCCATCCCACCGCTCCCGCACTTCTTTCCCGCTGTCAAAGTGCACGAGAACATCGACCGGCATCTTTACCTCCCCCAACCTGCTCACCACAATACGCCCGTCGTACATCAGCTTCCTTCCATTCCCCGCCGATTTTCCTGTCGAATCCTTCTTTTCACCTTTCTCAATCACACTGGTGTCTCTTCCCGCCACCTTGTTCTCGATCCACGAAAGTTCATAGTCGCACACATCCGTCCCATACAACTCCTGGTCGAAGAACCAATTCATATCCTTCCCAAATTTCACTCCCAGACGCTTCGGAACGATTTCATTGACGACCGCGATGAAGTCGCGACTGCACGGGTGTTTGAACTTCCATCGCTCGAAGTATGTCTTCATGATTTCGTCCATCACAGGGCGGCCGAGCATGCGTTCCAGCGTCGTCATGAATGATGCCGTCTTGTTGTACGTCATGTCGCCATACCCGCCCGCATTGTATTCCCACGCGTTCAGATACGTCGGCGCAACCTTGGGATTCTGCATGCGTGCATATCCCATCCGTGTGAACTCAAAATCTCCGATTCGTATTCCGAACAAATCCATGACCGATGTCTTCGCACCATATGTCTCGTTCATGATTCTCGTTTCGGAGTACTGCGTAAATCCCTCATCGAGCCATGCTTCTTCGAACTCATTACTGCCGACAAGTCCATACCAGTAATTGTGCGCAAACTCATGCACGGTTACAAGCTCGGGAAGGCGCAGGTGTTCCGGAACGCCCCATACGGTTCCTCCCGTGATGAGTGTCGGGTATTCCATTCCTCCCGATCCCATCCCTCCCCATTGTGGATCGACGATCGTGAGGTTTGGATACGGATACGTACCAACCCAGCTTTGAAAATATTGAAGAGTGGCTTTGGCCGAACTGATGTACCGCGGAGCCTGGCCAATTCTGTCCGGTTGAATCAGCAGCCGAATCGACACGTGCTCCCACTTGTCTTCCACAATTTTGTACAACGGAGAGGCGGTCCAGGAGAAGTCGTGGATATCCTCTTCGTGGTACCGGAGGGTTTTCGTACCATTTCCGTTCTCGGATTCACCCTGGAGAACTCCCGTTGCTCCGACGACAAAGTTTTTCGGAACCGTCACCGCAACATCATAAACGCCGTAGTCGGCATAGAACTCTGTGTTTGCGTGGAACTGATGGCAATTCCACTGTCCCTGTTTCGCGTAGCGCATGCCCGCCAGTTCGTAGACGCCGATTTTCGGAAACCACTGGCCCACCATGAAGAAATCCTGGTTGTAGCCGGTACGCGCGAACACCGTCGGCAACTGTGCATCAAAATCGATGTCAAGAGTCACCGTCTGATTCGGGAACACCGGCTTTGACAACGGCACGCGGAAGACAGTCTGGTCATGTTCATTGCCGTCGTCGGGACGAATGAATTCCATTTTGGATGTCAGCGACTCGCCGCCCCGGACCTCAAGGGAGGTCACGTTGATCCAACCCCATCCTTCCTTTCCCATCTCAGCTCCCCGAGCATTTCCACCCGATTCCTTCATGAATGTTGACTTCGCATTCTTGAACGCGTTCAGATAAAGGTGGAAGCGGAGTTCCGAGATCCTGTCATTGGAGGTATTCCGCCACACGAGTGTTTCTTTGGCCTTCAGAGTCTTCTTCACAGCATCGAGCGAAACAGCGATGGAATAGTTGGCAATGCGCGGACTCAACGGCTTAGGGAAAATGGTCTGCTGGGCGTCGAGAGGGGAGCTCAAAAGTGAGAGAACAACTGCGCAAACGATGAGGGATTTCATGGCTGGAGGATTTTAAGGAATGGAATTGGCGTAAAAGATTAACCGCTGAGATCGCGGAGGAAGATATGATATAAGTTCTCTCTGCGTTCTCTGCGGTTGAATATTCTTCTCAAAGCCGCTGGAAAACGGTGAAGGAATTTACATCTTCTTGCCCGAAAAGCAACACATCATTCACGGCGCATGTCCGGCAGCATGATGAAACGGGACCTTCACACACACGGTGTTTCCATTGCCAAGGTAATCAATATCGAGCATTGAGCGAGCGATGGCGATTCCACGTCCGTGGTTGTCAAAAACGCGCGATTCGTCAATCACGAGGTATTTTCGGAAATCGAACCCCTTTCCTTCGTCTTGAATCGTCACCGTCATGCCGTCGTCATTTTTGAGAATTTGCACATGGACGCTTTTCTTCAGGTTTTCCGGCAGAGCCAGACGACGATGAACCTCTTCGTGTAGCTTCTTGTTGGCGATAAGGTCCGTCTTTTCGTCGTAGGTAATTTCCAGGAGACCGTGCTCAACCGCGTTGAGGAATAATTCGGAAATCACCATGACCTGTTCCGGCCGGGGACTCGCGTTCGCGATTCTGATTGCCAGATATTCTGCCTCTTCCCCAGTCCTGTACCTGAAACTCCCTTCTTCCAGATTTTTGAACGGATTCTCGCTCTCCTTGAGCCTGTTCTTTAAGGTCTCCTTGAACCGATAATCGGAAATTGCCGAGCGGACAATGGAACGAAGGATATTTTTCTGAAGGGGTTTAACGAGGTAGTAGAATGCCCCCGCCTCGATTCCCTCCCGAATGTGCTCGGGGCTGTTCATGCCCGTCTGCATCACAACGGGAATCTTTCCGAACTCCGGCTCCGATTTCATCCATCGAAGAAACTCGATGCCATTCATGACCGGCATGGACCAATCCAGAAGAACCGTGACGATCTCCTTCCCCTGATCACGGACAATTCGCTGGGCCTCTGCACCGTTTTCGGCCTTCAGGATTCCATAGCCCTCATCGGCAAGCAGCTTTTCGATCATTACCCGGATGATGGAGTCGTCATCGACGACGAGGATTGTTTCCACGGGGGTTCCAGGGTTGGGAAGGAAAGATCGGTTCTGTGGACGAAAACTTACCGAATGGTGCTGGGAAAGTCAACCACGAAAGCTCAAAGAAAGGGGACCACGAAGGACACGCCTGCCTGCCCACCGAAATTGTTTCTCAAAGGCAGGCGTGCGTGCCGAAACGAGTGCATCAAGCTAAACTTTCGATTGCACTTCGGCATGCAGGGCACCAAGAAGCCTGAAGAAAGGGAGTTGGATTGTCCAACCGTTGCGGCTTGATTCAGAGCTAGTGCCACTTCTAGAAAGTAATCTTGTAGTCCATATTAAAGCCTATTCAAAAGCAGTAGTGCCCGCCCGAACGCCGTAGGTGGGCGGGCCGCTCCAATTTGCACTTCTCATGAACTGTGGATACAAATCTACTTATTGGAAGCGGCACTAGAATATACTCGCAACCCCCACAGTGAAGAAGTAGTTCGACGGTGGGGTGAACCTCCTTGTCAGGTCAATACGGAATAGTCCGAAAATCCTGCTCAGGCCAACTCCCGCCTCCGTATACCAACCGTCGGTCGATCGGGCAAGCGGCAACGCTGCAACGTGAGTGTTCCAGGATTGCGCGAACGTGCCAGCCACAACGAGCTCGATGCCGTTCTTATAGAGAAACGGAATGTCGAGCGCCAGAAACGGAGTGCTGCGAAAATTGTGTTCGAGTGAAAGCACGACGAACTGATCTCCTCCAAACTCTTTTATGTTTGCTCCTCTCAGCACTCCGAACGGCGCGTATCCGCTGGACCGGGAGTCGAGCAGGAAATAGCGCTGGGCCGGAAGGCTCCCAAACGCTGTCCCTGCTGTCATTCGTATGCTGAGCGCGGGCGGGAAAAAGAGATTTCTCAGCATCGTGCGAATGCGGTACTCACCGCGAAACACCATTCGACTGAAGTCGAATGTGCTCACAAGCCAGTCCCTGTTTGCATGCTCGAGCTCGAGCTCCGCAAAGTCCGTTTGAATCAGCCCGAGCAACACAGGATCGTTGCCCCATCGAAGTGAGAGCGAAACACTCTGGAGAAATCCTTCGTTGATCGAGGGGTTGGCCCGATAAGGCCTGTCCCGGCGGAAGAAACTGTAATTTGTTTGTTGAACGGCCGTTGAATGATCTTCACGCTGAAAAGAAAACGTTGTCAGGAACTTTACAAAAGGCCTCGTTTTCAGTGTGACTTTCCAGCCGTCGGCGTAATAATAATCCCGGTAGTCGTTTTTGTCGAAGAGTGCAGAGACCGTATTTCCTAGGTCAAGGGCGAAATCTTCGTCGGGGATATGGTTGATCCCCCGGTACGCTTCGATCCCGACGCTGGTGTGACGCGTTTCGTCCAAAAACAACTCCCCGCCAAGCCTCCACTTTCCCCGATGGTCACTGAATCCGTAACCGGCGTTACCATGGAGCCGAACACTGTTCGAAACGCTGTCGACGTTGACGTTGGCGCCGAGGAATAAACCTTCAATCCTGTCGAACCGAACTGTCGCATACTGAAGCGTGGAAAGCGCCGAACCGATGGTTGCCAACGGCCCACCCGGTTGAAATTGCTTTTCCAGGGTTTGCGTGCTATCGATTGTTTTGTAGGCAACCTGTTCCTCTTTTGTCAGAGGAAGGACCTCACGCTGGGCCCAGAATGCGGAATCGAACTTAGATGCCTCCGGGGCAACCACACGCCGGGGTTTTTTGAAAATTGAGTCAGGAAGCTCATGGTTGATCGAGTAATCGTAGATACTTGAGATACTCTGAATCCCGATCGGCGGAATCGTCACTCCCGCAAAGCTGATACTGGCAGACCCTGTCAGTCGGATGTCGACAGGCATCCAGAAACGGTTTTCAAAAAGTGAGAACTGTTGTGCGTAGGAAATCTTCAAATCGCTGACAAAGGGCATGACGTAGGCCTCGTTCGGCTCCACATTGACGCCGACGAGGGCAAAGTCCTCATCGATCACGTTCAGAGTGCCGCGGAAGAGCGGAGTCAGCCTTGATTTCGGTGTCATGCGGATCGTGAAGACATTCTTGTCGTCCACCTTGCGCGTGTTCTCTAGCGTAAACGAGTAATAGTCGAACGCTTCCGGCGAGGTTGGGCCGGTGAACGTGAAGCCGGTGAACCGGATCTCATCCTGATAGAAGTTCACGATTGCTCCCACCGAGACGAGATTCTGGGCCATGGGAATGTTTTCTGTCTGTCGGCGCTGCTTGATGATCTCCCGCAGCGTGTCACCTTGCTGCCAGTAACCTGCGGAATAGGTTTCAGCAATCATCGCGATCGCCGTATCCCGCCGCATCACCATTCGCGAGAATGCATCGTACTGATAGCTCTTGAGTCCGTTCATCCACCGGTGTTTGTTTTCAATCACCTGCCTCATGATTTTCATCGCGGGATCCTCCCCCGAGATCACCACTTCCGCCATTTGAATCGCTGAGGGTTGAAGCAACGCGTGCCACTCCTTGCTCCCGTCCAGGTGGACATTCGCCGTGTCGCTCCTGTAACCGATGTAACTGAAAACAAGGCGATAATCTCCGGCTTCCAGCGAAAGCCGGAACGTTCCCTGAGCGTTGGCGATGGTACCTGTGGATTTTCCTACAACGCGAATCGTCGCGGCAGCGAGCGCTTCACGCGTCGATGCGTCGCGAACGGTTCCGGAAATGGTAAACGTTTGAGAGGAAGATACCTCGGCAAGGATGCCGAGGAGGACAAATGGGAGAAGGTGGCGACACAATGGAGACTGCACCCTTGGTCAGCCCACCTTTCGGACTTGCTCGAACCGATGGATGACTTTCGTGTCGCCCTCGGCAAGCCGCGTTACGATTGCGACATCGCCGTCCAATTCGACAAGCCTGGACTGAGCGGCTTTCACAGCTTCCTGCTCGGAATCATATATTTCCTGCAGCATATTTTTCGGGACGTCAAGCGTTTTGGTGATGAGGATGCGGTATTTCATGGGATGAAGTTGAAGGTTGTAAGTGAATTGTCAATTGTAGATTGTCGATTGTAGATTCGAGTTTCAGGTTTCTAGTGCCGCTCCCAATAAGTAAGATTGTATCTGGTAACATTGAGAAGTACAAATTGGAGCGGCACTACTGCCTTTTTTGAATGGGCTTTAGTATGAAC